>JANOUM010000026.1:0-10008 GCA_031416855.1 Rhodoferax sp.
ATGCCGCGGTTTGCGCGCAGGTGCGCGGCCAGTGCGCGGCGCAATTGCGGCGAGCCGTTCGGGTCGCCATAACCCATGATTTCGTCGCGCGAGCCGCGCAGGTACTTGGCCGACAGGCGCGCCCACTGCGCCATCGGGAACACGTCGAACGCCGGCAATGCGGTGGTAAACGCGCGTGGCAGGTGCGGCAGCCGCTGGCGGTCGCCAAAGCGGCTTACCGCCTGCGCCATGAGGCGCGACAACCGGGGCGCGACGCGCACCACAGACGCCACGTCGGCTTGTGGTGGCTTGGGTCGGCTGGAAGCCAATACCTGGCTGACAAAGGTGCCCGAGCCGGTGTGCGACTCCACCAGACCCTCGGCCACCAGACGGTCGAACACCTCGATGATGGTGGTGCGTGACAGCCCGAGTTCGCGCGCCAGCGTGCGACTCGCGGGCAGCCGCTCGCCGGCACGGAAACCGCCGTCCAGGATCATTTCGCGCAGAGCCACGCACAGCTGGGTGCTTACCGGCTGGTGTGAACTCCGGTCGATCTTGATCGACAGCAACAGGGAACCACCGGCGCGTTTGACCATCACTTTTTCCGTAGGGGCGTGCAAATAATGGTATCACCCATTGTTCAAAATGGACCTGTGGAGTAATCCAGTTTGGCGGGATCATGCGCGCATCCCCCGACCACCGCGCGCTGCGCCAGCACCATGAAGATCCACCGTATCGAGACCTTCTGCAACGAATTCGTCGGCTTCGTGCGCGTCACCACCGAGGACGGCGCGCAGGGCTGGGGCCAGGTGTCTACCTACAACGCCGACATCACGGTCCAGGTGCTGCACCGGCAGGTCGCTCCCTGGTCGCTCGGGCAGAGCGCCATGGACGTCGACGCCCTGATGGATCGCGTCACCGAGAAGGAGCACAAGTTCCCGTCGTCTTACCTGTACCGCGCCATGTGCGGCCTGGACACCGCCCTGTGGGACCTGCGCGGCCGGCGCGAGGGCAAACACGTGGCGGAGTTGCTGGGTGGCACGGCACGGCCGCTGCGTGCCTACGCCTCCTCGATGAAACGCGACATCACACCGGCCGACGAGGCGAAGCGGCTGGTGGCGCTGCGCGACAGATCTGGTTTCGATGCGTTCAAGTTCCGGGTCGGCTCCGAATGCGGCCACGATGTGGACGAATGGCCTGGCCGCACCGAGGAGATCGTGCCGACGATGCGCCGTGCCATGGGGGACGGCGTGGAACTGCTGGTGGACGCCAACAGCTGTTACTCACCGAGACGCGCGATCGAGGTGGGAAGGATGCTGCAGGACAACGCGGTGTGCCATTTCGAGGAGCCCTGTCCCTACTGGGAGCTGGAGCAGACGCGCGAGGTGCGCGAGGCGCTCGCGCTCGACGTCACCGGGGGCGAGCAGGACTGCTACCTGCCGATGTGGAAGCACTTGATCGCGATGCACGCGGTCGATATCGTGCAGCCCGATGTCTGTTACCTGGGCGGCATGGCGCGCTCGATGCGTGTGGCCAAGATGGCGCACGCGGCGGACTTGCCGTGCACGCCGCACAGCGCCAATCTGTCGATGGTGACGCTGTTCACGATGCACCTGTTGTGCGCCGTTCCCAACCCGGGCAAGTACCTGGAGCTCTCGATCGAGGGGCCGGACTACTACCCGTGGCAGGAGGGCCTTTTTGTCAAGTCGCCCTACCGGGTGGTCGACGGCAAGGTCCATTTGCCGGATGCCCCGGGCTGGGGCGTAGACATCAGCCCGGCGTGGCTGGAACGGTCAACGCACCAAGCGAGCGAGCGGGCATGAGCAGCGCCGGGCCGCTCCCAAGGGCGAATTGCGCAATGCGCAGCATGGAGCATTCCTGATGCTGCAAACCCTGGTCCACGAAGCGCAGGTGAGCGGCACCCTGGCCGGTCTGCCGAACAAGCACCTGATCGCCGGCGTCGCCCGTGCGTCCGTGAACGGCGCGCAGATGGAGACGCTCGACCCGGGCACCGGGCGCGCCTTCGCCACCTTCGCCGCGGGTGACGGCGAAGACGTCGACCTCGCCGTGACGGCCGCACAGGCCGCCCTGCGCGGCCCCTGGCGCGGCACTACCCCGGCCCAGCGCGGGCGCATCCTGCACCGCGTGGCCCAGCTGATCCGCGCCAACGCCGACCGCCTGGCGGTGGTCGAATGCCTGGATTCCGGCAAGCGCCTGGTCGAGGCGCAGGGCGATGTCGCCGGCGCGGCCGGCTGCTTCGAGTACTACGCCGGCGCCTGCGACAAACACCAGGGCAGCAGCATTCCGCTGGGCCCCGACTACCTGGCCTACACGCTGAACGAACCGGTGGGTGTCACGGCCCACATCATTCCCTGGAACTACCCGCTGTCGACGGCCGCGCGCGGCATCGCGCCGGCGCTTGCGACTGGCTGCACCGTGGTCGCGAAGCCGGCCGAGCAAACCCCGCTGACAGCGTTGTTGCTGGCCGACATCTGCCTGCAGGCCGGCCTGCCGGCGGGCGTGTGCAACGTCGTTACCGGTACCGGCGTCGACGCCGGCGCTGCGCTGGTGCGCCACCCCGGCATCCACCACATCAGTTTCACCGGCTCGGTCACCACCGGCATCCACGTGATGCAATCCGCCGCCCCCCACATCACCCGGCTGGTGCTGGAACTCGGCGGCAAGTCGCCGGTGGTGGTGCTGGCCGACTGCGACCTGCCGGCTGCGGTGGAGAGCGTGCTGGGGGCGATCTTCGAGAACGCGGGGCAGATCTGCTCGGCCGGTTCGCGCCTGGTCATCGCGCGCACCATCCGCGACGAATTCGTGCAGCGGCTGGTCGAGCGTGCGCGCGCCATGACCCTGGGGCACGGCCTGCGCGATGCGGGCATGGGAGCGGTGAGTTCCGAGGCGCACCTGCACAGGATCGCCGGTTTCGTCGACCGGGCCCGGCAGCGGGGCGTCGACGTGTTGTGCGGTGGCAAGGTCGCCTGCGACCCGCACACCGGGCACGGCTGGTTCTTCCAGCCGACGGTGCTCGATGGCCTCCACCCCGCAGACGAGGCGGTGCAGGAGGAGATCTTCGGACCGGTGTTGTGTGTGCAGCCGTTCGACGACCTGGACGAGGCCCTGGCACTGGCCAATGGCACGCGTTTCGGCCTGGTGGCCGGAGTGTTCACGCGTGACTTCGGTGCGGCACACCGACTGGCGCGCGACATCGACGCCGGCCAGGTGTTCATCAACGAGTACTTCGCCGGCGGCATCGCGGTGCCGTTCGGCGGCAACAAGTCGTCCGGGTTTGGCCGCGAAAAAGGCCTGGAAGCGTTGCGCAGTTATGCCAAGATCAAAGGCGTGGCGGCGCGCATCGCCTCGACCTGAGGCCGGGCGGTAGTGGTATGGCGATGTTTCGAGAATGGCCCTAGTACGAATACCACCTGATTTCTACAGTAGTACCGTAGGAGACAAGCCGCACCCAACCGGACAGCGGCAGTGATAGTGTTAATTAACAGGAGTGTTGCAATGATCAAGCGTTTCAAGAACCGCTTCGTGGCCCTGGCCGCTGCGGCGTTGGCGGTGGGTTTTGTCAGCGACGCCGCGGCGCAGTTGACCGTGGTGTCCTTCGGCGGCTCCTACCAAGAGGCGCAAAGCAAGGCCCTGTTCGTGCCCGCGGCCAAGGCCCTGGGCATCACGATCAAGGAGGAAACCTACACCGGCATTGCCGCCGTCGCACTGCAGGTGAAAGCCGGCGCGGTGACCTGGGACGTGGTGACCAGCGGTTCCGGTGGTGCTGCGCGTTCTGGCGCCGAAGGCATGCTGGAGCCGCTCGACTACAAGATGATCGACGTATCCAGTTTCGTTCCCGGGTCGGCCCAGCCGTTCTATGTCTGCGGCGACGTGTTCTCCACCGTGCTGGCCTGGAACACCAAGACCTATGGCGACAGGGGCCCGCAAAGCTGGGCCGATTTCTGGGACGTCAAGAAGTTTCCGGGCAAGCGTTCGTACCGCAAGGGTGGCGAGGGCGTGCTGGAGCCGGCGCTGATGGCCGACGGTGTGCCCGCCAACAAGGTGTACGAGGTGTTGTCGGCACCAGGCGGCATCGAGCGAGCGCTCAAGAAAATCAAGGAACTCAAGCCCCATGTCGCGGTGTGGTGGTCCTCCGGTGCGCAACACGCGCAGCTCATGAAGGACGGCGAGGTCGACATGATCACCGGCTGGAACGGTCGCTTCGATGTGGCCGCCAAGGATGGTGCCAAGGTGGCTTACACCTTTAACCAGGGGCTGGCCGACTACGACTGTTATGCCATTCCCAAGGGCGCTCCCAACAAGGCCAACGCCATGAAGTTCCTGAGCGAGATCAGCAAGGCGCCCTACCAGGCCGAGTTCACCAAGTACATCACCTACGGCCCGACCAACAAGAAGGCCTACGAGGGCAACGCGATCCCGGCCGCCTACGCCAAGCTGCTGCCATCTCATCCGGACAACCAGGCCAAGCAGTTGCCGATCGACCAGAGCTGGTACATCAAGAACGGGGCGCGCGCCTCCGCGCTGTTCCAGGACATGCTGACAGAATGAGCGCGTGAACGGCCAGCAGTTGTGAGCACCGCACGGCCGCCCGAAGGTGCTCGCACCGCAGCGCGTTGCGCGGAGGTTTGTCCATGACCACCGCGTCGCTGCCGATCAGCATCGCGCAGATCACCAAGACCTATGGCAAGACCTTCGCGCTGGACCATGTCGACCTGGAGATCCGCAGCGGCGAGTTCCTGACCCTGTTGGGCCCGTCCGGCTCGGGCAAGACCACCCTGCTGACCGTGCTGGCGGGTTTCACCCGGCCCGACGGCGGAAGCCTGAAATTTGGCGCTGCCGAAATGATCACCGTGCCGCCGCACAAGCGCGACGTGGGTATGGTGTTTCAGAACTATGCCCTGTTCCCGCACCTGAGTGTGGCCGACAACGTCGGTTTTGCGCTCAAGCTGCGCGGCGTCCGGCCGGGCGAGATCGCGCAGCGCGTCGAACGTGCGCTGGACATGGTGCGCCTGGGCGGGTATGGCGGGCGCGCTGTCGACCAGCTATCGGGCGGACAGCGCCAACGCGTGGCCCTGGCGCGTGCAATGGTGTTCGAGCCGCGCATCATGCTGATGGACGAGCCCCTGTCAGCGCTGGACAAGCAGCTGCGTGAACAGATGCAGCTCGAACTGCGCCAGCTGCACGACAAGCTGGGCATGACCACGGTGTATGTCACCCATGACCAGCGCGAGGCGCTGACCATGTCAGACCGCATCGCCGTCATCAACGGCGGGCGCATCATGCAGCTGGACACGCCGCGCGCCATCTACGAGCGCCCGAAGAACCGTTTTGTGGCCGAGTTCATTGGCGAATCGACCTTCCTTCCGGTGCGGGTCGCTGGTGGCCAGGTGCACCTCGGCCAGCAGGTGCTGCGTACTGCCGTGGCACCGCAGGCCGACGGTGCGCAGCTGTTGATGCTGCGCCCCGAGCGCTTGCGCCTGGTGGGGGCCGACGAGCCTGTCGATGCCGGCAGCAACACCATCACTGCCACGCTGGTGGCCACGGTGTACCAGGGAGACAGCTCGCTGTTTCAGGTCGCATTGCCCGACGGCGCGCTGGTCAGTGTGCGCGGCAGTTCGGCCGGTTCCCTGGCCCCCGGCGCGCCACTGCGCATGGCGGTCAGCGTGGAGGATACGGTGCTGCTGGCAATGGAGCCGCTGGCGTGAGCTCGGCACGGCCACCCTCCGCTGCGGGGCACCACCACGCGCAGGGCGAAGGTTTGCCGGGCAGTGCACTGCCCAATACGCGCGAACTGCGCCGCAGCGCCCTGTTCGAGCGGCTGGGCCTGCTGGCGCTGGTTGCGCCGGCCCTGCTGCTGATCCTGGTGACGATGCTGCTGCCGGTGGGATGGTTGTTCTACCTGTCGGTCCTGTCAGACTCCGGCGCCTTCAGCCTGGAGCACTACCAGCGCATGTGGGAGCACCCGTCTTATGCCCGCACCTTCTGGACCACCTTCCAGGTAAGTGCACTGACCACCGGCATCTGCGTTCTGCTGGGTTACCCGCTGGCCTATTTCCTGTCCGAGATCCCCAAACGCGCGGCCAATCTGTGCATGATCGCCGTGCTGCTGCCCTTGTGGACGTCGCTGCTGGTGCGCACCTATGCCTGGCTGGTGCTGCTGCAGCGCCGCGGCCTGGTCAACAGCTGGGGCATCGAGCTCGGCCTGTGGGACGAGCCCCTGACGCTGGTGCACAACCTCGCCGGCACGCTGATCGGCATGGTGCATGTGATGCTGCCCTTTCTGGTGCTGCCGCTGTATTCGGCCATGCGCGCGATCGACCGCAGCTACCTGCGCGCTGCCGCGAACCTCGGCGCCAGCCCGCTGCGCAGCTTCTGGCTGGTCTTTTTTCCGCTGGCAATGCCGGGCCTGGTGACCGGGTCACTGATCGTCTTCATCCTGTGCCTGGGCTTTTACGTGACACCCGCGGTGCTCGGCGGTGGCAAGGTAATCATGGTGTCGAGCCGCATCGCCAATGACATCGAAATCTTTTTCAACTGGGGGGCTGCCAGTGCGCTGGGCGTGGTGCTGCTGGTGTTGACCGTGCTGCTGATCCTGGCGGCCGGCCGGCTGGTGCGCATGGATCGGGTGCTGGGCGGGGAGGGCAAGGCATGAGTCTGCCGAGCCCGCCCCAAGGGCGAATTCCAAAATGCGCAGCCTGGAGGACTTGACATGACCTGGCTGAAGCAGCCCGCCACCGATACACAAATCACGCACGGCGCGCGCTTGTGGCTGTACGCGCTGGCCGTCGTCATCATGGTGCTGCTGGTGCTGCCGACACTGCTGGTGATTCCGATGTCGTTTTCGGCATCGCAGTACCTGGAGTTCCCGCCCCGGCAATGGTCCTTGCGCTGGTACCAGAGCTACTTCAGCTCGACGTCGTGGATGCAGGCCACCGGCACCTCGCTCATGGCCGCCCTGATGACCGCAGTGCTGTCGACGCCGCTGGCGACCATGGCCGCCTACGGCCTGCACGCATCGCGGCCGCGCCACGCCAAGTGGCTGACCATGTTGCTGCTGGCACCCATGGTGGTGCCGGTGATCCTGATCGGCATCGGCGTTTTTTATGCCTACGTCAAGCTCAAGCTGGTCAACAGCATGCTTGGGCTGGTGCTGGCGCACAGCATGCTGGCGGTTCCGGTGGTGATGCTGGTGGTGGGCTCGGCCCTGCGCACCTTCGACATGGACCAGGAGCGCGTGGCGCGCAGTCTGGGTGCCTCGCCGCTGCGAGCCTTCCTGCTGGTCACGTTGCCGCAGATCAAGTTCTCGGTCGTCACCGGCGCGGTGCTGGCCTTCCTGACCTCGTTCGACGAGATCATCGTCTCGCTGTTCGTGTCGGGCGGCGCCAACTCCACCCTCACGCGCAACATGTTCAACGCCCTGCGCGACCAGGTGGACCCGACGATTGCCGCGATCTCGACCCTGATCGTGGCGGTGACCTCGCTGTTGCTGGTGTTCACCCAGTTCGTCGGGCACAAAAAGGCGGCTTGATGCGCTGCGCCGCCTCACCTACCGCGTTAGCATGAGCAGCGCCGGGCCGCTCCCAAGGGCGAATTGCGCAATGCGCAGCATGGAGCATTCCTGATGAGCAGCGCCGGGCCGCTCCCAAGGGCGAATTGCGCAATGCGCAGCATGGAGCATTCTTGATGAGCACCGCCCCGCGCGCCGTCGTGGTGGGTGCCGGCATTGTCGGCATCTGCATCGGGCTGGAACTGCAAAGGCGCCAGTGGAGCGTGACCCTGGTCGACCGCCTCGACCCGGGCATGGCGTGTTCGTTCGGAAATGCCGGCATCCTGGCCTCGATGGCGGTGGTGCCGGTGGGTTTGCCGGGTGTCGAGCGGCAACTGCCGCGCATGTTGCTCGATCGCGACAGCCCGCTGGTGATGCGCTGGGCCTCGTTGCCCCAAACACTGCCCTGGCTGCTGCGCCTTCGCCGCGCGGCCACGCTGCAGCAGGTGTCTCGGACGGCCGACGCCATGCAGGCGCTCAATGGCAGTTCGGTGGAGCTGCACCGCGCACTGGCCATCGAGGCCGGCGTGCCGGAACTGGTACGGGGTACACCCGGCCTGTACGTGCATCGCGATGCGCGCCGCATCGATGTGCTGAAAGACCTGCCGTGGCAATTGCGCCGTGACCGCGGTGCGCAGATCGAGGTGCTGGACGGTGCGGCCCTGCGCGAAGCCGAGCCGGCCTTGTCGGCGCAGTACACCCGTGGTGTGCGCATGGCGCCGATGGGCTACACCACCAACCCGTTGCGGCTCACACAGGCCTACGCCAGACTTTTTGCACGGCGCGGTGGGCAGATAGTCCGGGGTGATGTGCGCAGCCTGCGCCCCACCGGTGACACCGTCGTGGTGGAGGCGTCCACGGGCACGCTGCCGGCTGACGCAGCTGTCGTTGCCGCTGGCGCGTGGTCACGCACGCTGGTCGAGCCACTCGGCCTGGCTCTTCCGCTGATCGCGGAGCGGGGTTACCACATGACCTTTGCCGACCCGGGCATCCACCTGAACCATGTGGTCAGTGACATGCAGCTGCATGTCGCCGTGACCCCGATGGAGGCGGGTCTGCGTATTGCCGGCACGGAGGAACTCGGGCTGGCAGATGATCCACCGGCCTGGCGGCGTGCGGCCATTCTGGAGCAGCAGGCGCGGCGCATGTTCCCGACCGCGCGACTGGACCAGGGCACGCGCTGGATGGGCCCGCGGCCAGGCCTGCCCGACAGTCTGCCGGCCATCGGGGTGTTGCCCGGGCTGTCGAACGTCTTCATCGCCGCGGGGCACGGGCATCTGGGGTTGACCGGCGCGCCCCGTACTGGCCGCATCGTGGCGGCGCTCGCGTCGGGCGAGGCGGCCGGCATCTGGCTGGCGCCCTTTGCGCCGAACCGGTTTGGCCGCCCTGTTTGATATGCTCGGCCTGTCCGTGGCGCCTTGATGGCGCTGCACGACAACTAGCAAAAGGACGGTGCCGATGTGCAGATTTCTGGCCTACCTGGGCGAGCCGATCTACCTGGAAGATCTGGTGTGCAAACCGCGGCATTCCCTGGTGCGCCAGAGCCTGCAGGCGGTGGAGGCCAAGACCGTGACCAACGGCGACGGCTTCGGGGTCGGGTGGTATGGCGAGCGGCCGTCACCCGGCGTCTACCACGAGGTGATGCCGGCGTGGTCGGACAGGAACCTCCTGGCCCTGTGCGCCAATGTGCGGTCGCGCCTCTTTTTTGCCCATGTGCGTGCCGCCACCGGAGGCGGCATTTCGCGCCAGAACTGCCACCCGTTCCAGTTCGGCCCCTACATGTTCATCCACAACGGGCAGGTCGGCGGTTTCTCGCAGGTGCGCCGCACCATGGAGACATGGCTGCCCGATGCGCTGTACGAGCACCGGTCCGGCGGGACCGACTCGGAGTTGTTGTTTCTCCTGATCGTCGCGCGTATGCAGGACGGTATGGCAGTGCCCGAGGCTGTCATGTCGGTGCTGCATGACACGGTCGACCAGATGCAGTCGAAAACCATCGACGCGCCGCTGCGATTCGCGGCCGCTCTGGCCGACGGAGAACAGGTCTGGGCGTTCCGATGGGCCAGCGACGATGCGCCGCCGACGCTGTACCTCAAGCCGCAACGCGGTGGCTGGGCGGTGGCATCCGAATCGCTGGGTGACGACGCCGACGCCTGGTCGTCGATCCCGCCGCAGCAAATGATTCATCTGCGTGCCGGCGCCCATCAGACCAGCGCCATGGGCTGACGGTGCCCCGCGCGCAAGCGGGGTTAAGTTGAATGGCACTTACATAAGCCAAAAAGGCTGTCATCCATAAGTCAAAAAGGCTGTCATCCATAAGTCAAAAAGGCTGTCATCCCGGCCTTGAGCCGGGATCCATGTCGCATGTTCCACCGCGCAGCCCCGCGAGGCATGGATTGCGGGTGCTGCAACCCCGGACCTGATCCGGGGCCGCAATGACAACTTCAGGCGTCATCCACGTC
>JANOUM010000027.1:0-2563 GCA_031416855.1 Rhodoferax sp.
TTTCTCGAGGCGGCGAAACCAACCCAGGTTGTATTGCCACTGGTTGTTGTCGCGGTTGCCGAACAGGCGCAGGCCAAACGGCTGGTCGTTGAACAGGAAGCCGCGGAAATCGGAGATGAATGGCTGGATCCCGACCCGCACGGACTCGAAATCGTAGCGGTCGGACACATTGCGCAGATGCACATCGGCAAAGGCCTCCTGCACCCCAAAGTGGCTGTCGGTGCGCAGGGTTCCCTTTTGCGGATCGATATTGAGCGCCCGCACCTCGTGCAGCCGGGTGTGGTTGATGTTGAAGGCGCCCGTAAACTTGAATTCGTAGTCCGGTGGCTTGAAGGTGGTGTTGCCCTTGATGACCGAGGCGCTCAGGATCACGGTCTCCACCACCGCCACCTGGGTGGTCCCGCCGAACAAGTCATTGGCGCGCGGGCGCTGGCTCGACTGGGCCCCGGACGGGATCGGCAGGCGCCGCGCCTCGACCAGCGTGTCCGACACCGCGCCCAGGTTCAGGAACCAGTCCGGCCCCCAGGCGCTGAATTTCTCGTACGGCTTGTCGCCCTTGATCGTGTTGTGGTTGTACGGATCCCACCACTGGTCTTTTTGCCCCAGCTGGTCCATGATGCGCCAGCGGTCGGGCACCGGCAGGCTGACACGTGGCGCCAGCCGGCCCGGCTCGGGCACCTGGCTCGGGTCGATCGCGGGCAATGGGTACTTCAGCGGTTCGGTCTGCGCCCGGCGCAATTCGACGCTGTCGGCGGAGTCGTCCGCGGCAACGGTCTGGCCCCAAGTGCTCGCGCATGACGCCGCCAGAACCAGCACGGCCGAGCGGTGGGCCCGCATCACAGGCCCGCGCACACGTTTTGCACGCTGCTGTTGTTGAAGGGTGCCTGCGGGCACTGCACATAGCGCAATTGCCCGCCGCTCAGGCCGATGCTATCGGCACGCAGGTTGGCGGGCACCTGGCCAAAACCGGTGCCCAGGCTGGTGGCCGCCTGGCTCAGGCCGAGAAACGCGATCATGTCGTCCTGGTCGACACCATCACCCGACACCCCGATGGCGCCCACCACCTGCGGCACGCCGCCGATGCGGCCGTAGATCGGGATGCCACCGGCAAAGATCTGCAGGCCGTTGCGCAGTTGGGGCAGCGTCGGCCCGGCGCAACCAAAGGCGGTGCCGCCCAGTGCCGCGGCGACGATCGCATCATGGGTCAGGTCGAGTTGCAACCCGGTGCTGAACGGGCTCCACTGCGCGAAGGGCTTGGACAGCGGCCCCGGACCGGCCGACGACACGCCGTCCGGAAAGAACGGGCGCGACAAGGTGCCGATGGCGCGGGTGCTGTAGGCCATCGTGTTGGCTGCAGTATTGCCCAGGGCCAGCGGGTCCATGACGAAACTGCGCAGGGCCGCAACATAGGCGGAGATGCTGGAGGTGGCGGCAGGCGCCAGGTAGTTGGCCGGCGGCAGGGCCTGCAAGCGCGCCCCGGCTGCCGGGTTGGACATGAACGCCGCGCTGCGGGCCTTTTGCAGCGCCACATCGGTGCCGAACACCGGCGCATCCGGTGTGCGCACCAGTCCGAGCACCGCGCCATTGCTGTCAACCACCGTGATCGTCACCTGCGCCGGCTGCCCCGACGGCTGGCGTATCTGCGCGCGCGTCCGGTTGGCCACCGAAAGGGCGGAGCGCAAGGTCTGCTGCACCTCGACAGCCGTCAGGCCCCCGTCGGTGCTGGGCACCACCGGGTAGACATTGGTATTGGCAGCATCCACCAGCACATAGGCACCCAGATCGGCAAACACACCGGTATCGGCCCGGATGCCGGAAGCGGCCACACCCAGCGCCGAACCGGCGCGCACCGCCCCGGGGAAATACCCGGCAACCGGCACCAGCGCTCCTGGCAGGCCGGCCAGCGGCACCGGGCTGGTGCTGATGTCGGCGACGTCGGCGTAACGCAGCGAGCGCCCGTCGGCCGTGATGCGGTTGGCGCGGATGCCCGCCGGCGCGGTGAAGCCCGAACTGCCGGCGACCGCCAGGGTTTCGTCGACATCGGCATCGACATCCGAGATGTCCAGGTCCAGCCCGTACACCGCATCGGCGATCACACCGATGCCACCGACCACCCGACCGTTCTTGTACAGGGGCATGCCGCCCGGATCGGCGGACAGGCCGAGCGGCGAGCGCTTGGGGCCCAGCGCGGCGTCGGTGTCGCGGCGCATCAGGTCGGAACACGACAACTGGGAGAACTGCACGCCAAACAGCGGTCCCGCCGGCTGGTTGGCCTCGCGCGGGTTGAAGTTTTCCTGCACGATGTGGCTCGCCGTGCGCGACGAAAACGCGTTGCCGGCACTCGACAGATAGGCCCCGGTCAGGGCCTTGCTGATGGCGGCGAAGGTACTGGGCAATACGTTCACCTGCTCCAGGCCGCCAGACACACCGCGCGCGCTGTCGATCACGAAGGTGCCGGCCGCGCCGATCATGGCATACACCGCCAGCACATTGCCGACACGATCGGTCACGGCCACCGTGGCGCGCAGGCCGCGCGCCTGCGCGGCGACCACGGTCTGCGACA
>JANOUM010000028.1:0-5885 GCA_031416855.1 Rhodoferax sp.
TCGTGGCGGGTTTCCCGGTGCAGGATCTGCGCGTGACGGTGTACGACGGCAAGACCCACGCCGTCGACGGCAAAGAGGTGGCCTTCATCGCCGCGGCCCGCAAGGCCACGCTCGACGCCGTCGCCAAGGCCACGCCCATCGTGCTGGAGCCGCTGGTGCGCATCGAGGTATTGGCGCCCGAATCGACCATCGGCGACCTGACCGGCGACCTTGCCACCAAACGCGGCCATGTCGCTGGCACACAGCCACGCGCAGCCAACACGGTCGCCATCGCGGGGCTGGTGCCGCTGGCCGAACTCGACGATTACCAGGGCCGGCTGAAGTCCCTGACGGCCGGCAAGGGTTCGTACAGCATCGAGTTCTCGCACTATGCGCAGGTGCCCGCATCGATGCAGCAGGCGCTGGCCGGGAGCTACAAGGCAGCGCCCGACGATTCCTGAGGTGACGGCCGTCTGCGCAGCACGGCCAGTGCATCGCCATCGGTCTGCCCTGGCGCAGCCACGGCAAGGGCAACCGCCGCCCGAACCCGTGACGCGTGGCGGAACCCTGGGTGCAAAACGGTCGAAAGATGGTCGACAGGTAAAGTGAATCCATGCAACTGCGATTGATCAACGACTCCCCCAGGATGGACCAGGACGCCGCGGACCTTGGCGCGCGCGTGCTGCGCGACGCGTTGCGTTCACGGGGCAGCGCGACGGCGGTTCTGGCCTCTGGCCTCAGCCAGTTGGGCCTGCTGGAGGCATTGGCCCGAGCGCCAGACCTCGACTGGTCGCGGGTCACCGTGTTCCACCTGGACGAATACATCGACCTGCCGGCAAGTCATCCGGCCAGTTTTCGGCGCTTCCTTCGGGTCCGCTTTCTGGAGCGACTGACCGTTCAACCGGTGTTCGTCGCGATCGACGGCGACGCGCCGGACGAATCTGCCGAACTCGCCCGGCTCAATCGCCTTCTGGCGGGCCGACCGGTGGACCTGTGTCTTGCCGGCATTGGCGAAAACGGGCACCTGGCTTTCAACGATCCGCCGGCGGATTTCGCGATCGGTGATCCTTATATCGCTGTCACGCTCGACCAGGCATGTCGACGCCAGCAAGTGGGCGAAGGCTGGTTCGCCCGACTGGAGGATGTGCCCGGGCGCGCCATCTCCATGTCGATCACGCAGATCATGCGCAGCAACTGCCTGTTGGTGATGGCGCCGACTGCGCGCAAGGCGGATGCCCTGCGCCGCGCAACCGAGGGGCCGGTCGAACCGGCCTGCCCGGCTTCCGTCATCCAGCGCCACCCCCACTGCGTGGTCTACCTGGACTCGGCGGCTGCAGGCGAGTTGCACACCCGCCCCGCGCCGATCGACGGGTCCGTCTCGGCCGGCCCGATCCCGCTCAACCAAGGGGCGCTGGCCGCCGTCGCGGCGCGCGCCGCCATGGTGCCGACCTACGCGCGCCAGGGCCTGGTGCCAGGCGTGGTGCATTTGGGCCTCGGCGCCTTCCACCGGGCCCACCAGGCACTGGTATTCGATGCCTTGCTGCAGTCGGGCGACAGGCGCTGGGGCGTGCATGGCGTGGCGATGCACAACCCGGAATTTGCGGATGGCCTGGCGGCACAGGACGGCCTGTACGCGGTGCAGATGGCGAGCCATGCGGGTGTGCGCTGGCAGGTGGTCGGTGCCCTGCTGTGCACCAGTGTGGCGGCCCGCGAGCGCACCCGGGTGACGCACGCCATAGCGGCAAGCGCCACCCGCTGGCTCACCCTGACCGTCACCGAAAAGGGGTACGGCCCGGAACTCGCCAGCCTGCTGGTGGACGGCCTCGCGCTGCGCCGGCGCGCCGGGCATGACGGGCTGACCATCGCCTCCTGCGACAACCTGACCCACAATGGGCGGCGCCTGCAATCCCTGGTGCTGGAGGCCGCCATCGGACACGACCACGGCAGCCTGCGCCCCTGGATCCAGCGCCACTGCGCCTTTCCGAACAGCATGGTGGACCGCATCGTACCCGCCACCAGCCTGGCCCGGCGACAGGCCGCACGCGACGCGCTCGGCGTGGAGGACGTGGGGGTGCTGGGAACGGAAGCGTTTACCGAATGGGTCATCGAGCGGCGTTTTGCCGACCCGCGGGACGCCGAGGCGCTGGCCAGCGTCGGTGTCACCGTGGTCGACGACGTGGCTCTGTTCGAGGAGGCCAAGCTCGGACTGCTCAACGGCAGCCATTCCGCAATGGCCTATGCCGGAGCGGTGGCAGGCCTGCCGGTGATCGCCGAATGCGTGGCGCAACCCGTGCTCCGTCGCTTCATACGCGACCTGATGACCGATGAGGTCGCACCGCACCTGCGCCGGCCCGACTGGCAGGCCTACCGCGACGCCTTGCTGGCGCGTTTTGCGAACCCCGGCCTGTTGCACAGCGTGCACCAGATCGCCAACGACGGCTCGCAGAAAATCCCGCAGCGCTGGGTGCCCGCCACGTTGGCACAGCGCCGCTCCGGGCAGGGGATCGAGCACCTGGCGTTCTGCGCCGCGGCCTGGATGCGCTTTTTGCAGGGGGTCGACGAACACGGCAACAGCTACACCGTGCATGATCCGCAGGCAGGCTCCTTGCAGTTGCTGGCGCGCCAGAGCACGGGCGACACCGAAGCCACCGCGATGATGCTGTGCGCGCGCAGCGACATCTGGGGCAACGACTTGCCGACCGACACGATCTGGCGCGATCGCGTGGCGCATTGGCTGGGCGCCATCCAGTCGCACGGGATGCTGGGCGCGATGCAACAGCTCAACAACGCCCACGCCTGACGCTGGTTGGCGATGCAGGTACTGCTTGCGGCGCGCCTGGCGCGTTGTTGGTCGCCTGCGAAATGCGCGCGTCAGGCTGCGCGTTCGATCACCGCGCGCCCGGGATGCACCGCAAAAACGGCCAGTGTGGAGATACGCGTGTCCGGCTGCGTCACGTCATCGACCACGCGCAGACTGGTTCGCAGTTGCGCCGGTGTGAACTCCGCCACGCCGTAACCGTGCTCCCGCGCATCGGCAAACACGAAATGCGGGTTCTCCGCCAGCCGTTCGGGCAGCTTGTCGTTGCCGCCACCGCGTGAAGTGATGCTGGTGCCGCAGAATTCGACACCCACGGTGTCGCTGCCGGCGCGCGCATAGTCGGCCTTCACATGACCGACCCAATTGGCATGCACGTCACCACCGAGCAGCACCGGATTGGGCGCGCGGTGCTGGCGCAAGGCGTCGGTCAGGCGCCGTCGCGCCGCCCCGTAGCCATCCCAGCCGTCGTTAAACAGCACCTCGCCCGGACCGGGTTTGAAATCGCGCTGGCCGAACACGGTGTGCTGGCCCAGCACGGTCCAGGTGCGTTCGGCGGTATCCCGGTGCGCCAGCGATTGGGCCAGCCAGCGCTCCTGCGCCTCGCCCAGCAGGCTGCGCCGCGTGTCGGTCCAGGACGCGCAGGTCGCCGGGTTGACCGTGCTGGAGCCCGGCGCCCCGTCGCGCGTGCACACCGGGGGATCCCGGTACTGGCGCCCATCGAGCAGGTGCAGACTGGCCAGCCGGCCCAGGTCCAGTCGTTCGTGCATGCGCAGCGACACGCCGCCGGAGAGCCCCGCGACCGCCCGTGCGAATGCCGACGCCCTCAGGGGCATGTGTTCGTAGTAGGCCTGGTACGCGGCACTGCGCCGCGCGGCGAAGTCCTGCGGACGCGCCGGATCGCGCCGCCCGCTGTGCCCGGCGTGCAGACCGGCGTAGTCGTTTTGCACCTCGTGGTCGTCCCAGACCATCAGCCACGGGCAGGCCTGGTGCATGGCCTGCAGGTCAGCGTCGCCCTTGTACAGCGCGTGACGTTGGCGGTAGTCGTCCAGCGTCAGCACCCAGCCCCCCGTCGGGTGCCGGATGCGGCTCGCTGTGCCCGGATATTCGTAGAGGTAGTCGCCCAGGAACAGGACCGCATCGAGGTTCTCGCCGAGCATGTGGCGCCAGGGCGAGAAGTACCCGTCCTCCCATTTCTGGCACGATGCATACGCCATGCGCCAGCGCGTGACCACGGCATCCGGCGACGGCAGGGTGCGTGTGCGCCCGACCGCGCTGACCGCATCCCCGGTCATGAAGCGGTAGTAGTACCAGCGGCCCGGCTCCAGCCCTGCCACCTCGACATGCACGCTGTGGGCCAACGCAGGCTCGGCCTGTGCCTGCCCGCTGCGCACGAGGCGCTTGAATCCGTCGTCATGGGCCACCTCCCACGACACGGTGGCCGGGCCTTGCCCGGTACTGGCCATCAGCCGCGTCCAGAGCACCACGCCCTGGGCGGTCGGCGACCCGCTGGCTACGCCCAGCGCGAAAGGATTGTGACCCAGCCGGACCTGGCTGCGGGCGCTGCGCGGCAGCCACAACATGGACGCACTGACGCCGGCCAGCCGAACCAGGTCGCGGCGCGTGATCACCGGCGGCTCTTTCGCACCTGTACCAGCAGGAACACCACCACCGACAAGTTGAGCAGGTTCCAGGCGATGCCGTTCAGGAACGCCGCGCGGTAGGAGCCCGTCCAGTCGAACACCGCGCCCGACATCCAGCCGCCCAGCGCCATGCCTACCATCGTGGCCAGCACGATCGCGCCCATGCGCGCACCGGCCTGCGACGGGCTGAAGTACTCCCGCACGATCAGGCCGTAACTCGGCACGATCCCGCCCTGGAACAGGCCGAACAGGCCCGACACGATATACAGCGGCACCAGGCCGTCGAAGGGCAGGAACAGCAGCAACGCGACACCCTGCAGCACCGAACCCAGCAACAGCGTGCGCAAGCCGCCGATATGGTCCGAGACCCATCCCGAGAGCAGCCGACTGAGAATGCCCATGCCCATCATCACCGACAGCATCTCGGCACCGCGCGCCGCGCCGAATCCCAGGTCGGTGCAATAGGCCACGATATGCACCTGCGGCATGGCCATCGCCACGCAGCATCCAAGCCCGGCCACCGACAGCAATAACTGCAGCCGCCCGGGGCTTTGACCGAGGGGCTGGCGCGGATCGGACAGACCCAGGAAACGCGCCGAACGCAGCGGTGGCGCCAATTTTGCATCGGCGTCGCTCAGGGCGAGCGGCGGCGGCCGGCTGAAGCCCAGCGACAGCAGGGCCAGGCTCAGCAGGCAGAACACCCCGATCCACAGGTAGGTCTGGCGCCAGCCGACGGCCTGCACGAAATGCTGCATCACCGGAGGCCAGAGGGTGCCTGCCACCTAGTTGCCGCTCATGCAGATGGCCAACGCGATGCCGCGGTTGCGCGAGAACCATTGCGAGGTGTCGGCCATCAGCGGCGCCATGGTGGCCGAAATGCCGAGCAGGCCGATCAGCACGCCTTGCGCCAGGCTGAACTGCCACAGGCTGCCGGCCTGGCTGGCCACGATGAAACCCAGGCCAATACCGGCGCCGCCGCCCAGCACGACCACCATCACGCCCAGCCGGTCGGCCAGGCGGCCCATCAGGATGCCACCGACACCGAATCCGATCAGCGTGGCGGTGTAGGGCAAGGAAGCATCGGCGCGCGCCACGCCAAAATCCAGTTGCACTGCCGGCAGCACTACCGAAGGCGCGTAGATGCCCACGCCGCCGATGGTCATCACCAGCAGCGCGGCCACCAGGCGCGCCCAGGCGTAGGGCGACTCGATCTGCTGGGGTGATGTGGAAGCGGTGCCCATGCGCCCTATTGGAACCGATTTATACCGCCCGGACCCATTGCTGCAGCGCCTGCACGGTCTGCATGCAGGCCCGTGCCGCCTCGGCGCCCTTGACCAGGAACTGCGCCGCGAACAACTCCTGGTGCTCCTCGCCAGCATGGAAGTGGTGCGGCGTCAGCACCACTGACAGCACCGGTACGTCGGTGTCGAGTTGCACCGCCATCAACG
>JANOUM010000029.1:0-3725 GCA_031416855.1 Rhodoferax sp.
GCCGAGGTGATGAAGGTGCTTGCGGCGCAGCGGCTGGACGTCCGCGCGGTCAAGAAATGCACGGCACGGCGCCCCGACACCGAGTTCGACCATCCCGTCGGCGGTGTCGAAAACGTCGCGAACAATGACGATGTCTGGGCGTCGGGCGCGCAGCTGGTGGCCGGCACGGCCTGGCTGTTTGCCGATGCACGCGCCGACCAGCAGTTCGATGTGCTGTTTGTCGACGAGGCGGGGCAGGTGGCCCTGGCCAACCTGATAGCTGCTGGTACCGCTGCGCGCAATATCGTCTTGCTGGGCGACCAGATGCAATTGAGCCAGCCGGTCCAGGGAGTGCATCCGGGGCGCTCCGGTGACTCGGCGCTGGACTACCTGTTGGACGGTGCATCGACCATCGCACCGGATCGGGGGATCTTTCTGGCGACGAGTTACCGTATGCATCCACTGGTGTGCCGATTCATTTCGGATGCGATCTATGAGGGTCGGCTCGAACCCGAGGCCGACAATCACAAGCGGACCCTGGTGCTGGCTGACGATGCCCATCCGCTGCTGCGCCCAGCCGGCATCGTGCATGCACCAGTTGCGCATTCCGGCTGTTCGCAGGGCAGCGCGGTGGAGGTCGCGTTGGTTTGCGATTTGTACGCGAGCGCGATGCGACAGCGGTTCACTGACAAGGCGGGCCAGAGGCATGCCATGGCGTATGACAACATCCTCGTGGTGGCCCCCTACAACGTGCAGGTCAACATGCTTCGGCGCGCGTTGCCCATGGGCGCCCGGGTGGGCACCGTCGACAAGTTCCAGGGTCAAGAGGCCGAGCTGGTGATCGTGTCCATGACGACATCGAGCGAGCAGGACCTGCCGCGCAACATCGAGTTTCTGTACAGCAAGAACCGACTCAACGTGGCCGTGTCCCGCGCCAAGTGTCTGGCCATCGTTATTGCCAATCCGGCGCTGATGGCTGTGAAATGCCAAACGCCGGAGCAGATGGCCCTGGTCGATACCCTGTGCTGGGTGCAGGAGGTGGGACGGCCTGCGGTTGGTCAATAGACTGCGCGGCCCCGGAAGCTATCTGCCTGAAACCATGGTGCAGTGCCTGCCGGTATCGCAGCACCTCCTTGGCTTCGGCGCTGGCCGGCAATGCTTCGTCCGAAGCCGCCTTGAACAACTCGTCGTTGGGCGTCAGGATGTTCTCAATTTCCGACGACGCCCGCGCTTCTTGCAGCACCAGGCTGTCGATCAGCATGGCCTGGTTGGGCATGCGTTCGGCCATGCCTTCAACTCGGCCAGCGCGCGACTGGCGGCAATGGCCTTTTTCAGGATCACCTTGCTCTCCAACTCCGCCGTGGGCGGCAGTGGTGGCAAGTCGTTGAATGGGGTGTTGCGGTCGAACATCTCGTTCCTCTTTACATTCTGCTGGCAGGCGACAGGGCATCCGGATCATCCGACGGGCACCGGCTGCTCAACGCTGGCTTCGCCGGCCGGCAGGGGCTGCTGACAGAAGAAGCAGACGTTTCCTTGCAGGAACAGCAGGCGTTCGCGTTGTTTCATGGAGGCTCTAGGAAGCTGGCGCTAGGACAGCTTACGGTGGCATCTGGCGTGTCCAGGATCAGGCCATGAGGGCGGGCATCGCCACACAGATTGCCGCCACCGAGATGCGCCAGCGCGATGAGCGCCTCCAAGGCGAAGGAACACGAAGTCAAGGCCGATGTGTTGCCGCTCGGTGAGTACTGGATATTGGACTGTCGAGCCCGGCGTCAGTTGATTTTGATCGGACACCGGAGGTCATCCGGCGCGGCCTGGCCCGCCCTGACATACCGGGTTTTCGGCTTGCAAGACTTGCCGTTAACCAGCAGATGCAAGGCCAAGGTCTTGGTGGCCAGTTACTGCTCGCAGCCGGCCGGCGCTGCCTCAGGGCAGCAGCAGAAGTCGGCGGAGTCGCAATCGTGATCGACGCCAAAAACGAGAGGGTGGCCCTGTGGTATGCGGGCCATGGTGCCGTGGCGATGCAAGATGCCCCCTTGACCCTCCTGCTACCGTTGTCGACGGTAGCGGTCGCGCTGGCAACTGCTCGCGGATGACGGATTCAAATCCATGGCGTGTCGATGTCGACGTCACGTTGACTGAGGCTGCCGATTTCCAATGACTTGGTGCAATGCCCCTGGGATCGTTGCTGGCCCGGGATGGCAGCCGCCGATGATGGGTCAGCCAAAATTCGGCATCTGGGGCAAATTCTCGTCGGCGCCAACACTTGCGAGTCGACGGTGCAGAAGAGGCAAGGCTGAACCAAGCGACCGAGCGGCAAGGCGGCGCTCAAACTGCTGGCCGTTGTCGAAATGCACGGCCTCGAAGTGTTGGCCTGAGAATTGCCGCGCATTAGACTGGCACGCTTGCTTTACGACGGGCAAGAAAAAAGCACCTGGGCTTACGGATTAACAGGCGGCAGGACGAACGGTTCGGCAGGCCGCATCGTGGCTCATTTTCGGCCTTGAACTGTCGAATGCTTTTGGCGAATTTTGGCAAATCTAGCCAAGACTCTATGCGTGTTGCCGCTCGGCAACTACTGGATATTTGACAGATCGGCAATGGGGCAAGTCGCGTGCAGGTCGCTGCACACCGCAGGCCACTTGGGAGTCGGGGAAAGCTGTTCAGACAACCGGGGCCACTTTAGTTGGCAAAGAACACGGTGCAGCTCTAGACGTTGTTCGCGCTGTCCAACCTGTGGCAAGCCCGCAAAAAGCTGTTGGCACTGTATTGTTGACGCCGAAGTCAGATTGCCCCAGTCTGCCGATTTTGAGCGACCCAGCGCAATGCCCCTGGAATCATTGCCGTGCCCGAGCCGGTGACCCGGTCAGGGGCGCGCCTGCGGTCGCGAAAGGCGCGGCCTTTTTCCGCTGGTGCAGGCATACTTTGGCATGACCCTTCGCATACTCACTGCCGGCGACGTACGTGCGTTGCTGCCCATGGCCCACTGCATTGACGTGATGCGCGACGCGATGGTGGCCCTGGCACAAGGGCAGGTCACGATGCCGCCGCGCGTGATTACGTCGCTGGCCGATGGCCGCGGGCTGATGGCCACGATGCCCGGCTCCAGCCGCGCACCCGCCGTAGACGGCGCCAAGCTGGTGACCCTGATGCCGGACAACCCGGCTGCCGGCCGGGCAGCAGTGCAAGGTGTCGTGGTGCTGTTCGACCATGCCACCGGTGCGCCGATGGCGCTGCTGGACGGTGCCGAGATCACGGCCCTGCGCACGGCTGCGGTCTCTGGGCTCGCGACCCGTCTGCTGGCGCGGCCCGATGCCCGCAGCCACGGGATCCTGGGCACCGGCGTTCAGGCGCGCATGCACATCGACGCGATCCACGCCGCCAGGCCTCTGCTCACGGAAGTACGTGTGTGGGGCCGCGACCACGCGCGCACCATGGCTTTTGCAGCGCAGGAATCCACGCGCACGGGGCACACCGTGCGGGCCGTACCCAGCGCCCAGGCGGCTGCCGAATGCGACATCGTCAGCACCACGACGGGTGCCGCGCTGCCGGTGCTCGAGGGCCACTGGCTGCACGCGGGCGCCCATGTCAATCTGGTGGGCGCGCACCGCCCGGCCGAGCGGGAGGCCGATACGACCACGATCACCCGCGCCAGCGTCTATGTCGACCTGATGGAAAGCGCGATGAACGAAGCGGGCGACCTGTTGCTGCCCATCGCCGAAGGTGCCTTCGCCAGAGACCGCATC
>JANOUM010000030.1:0-5265 GCA_031416855.1 Rhodoferax sp.
GCCGTCAAGGCGCTGGTGACGTCGGGCGAGGTTGCGCTCGGTGTTGCGGGTGTCGTGACCACGTACCGCACCGGAGACGTGTTCACCATGCCTCGGGGGTGCGAACACACCGAACAATATGGCGACGCGGGTGTCAGTTACGTGGTGGGGCGCAAGAACCACTGAGCCAGTTGCCGCCTGGTGGCGGCATCCTGGCGCTGCGAGCATCGGTTGGCGGGCCGCTGTATGCTGGCTCGGCTGCGGTGGGTCGAGGCCAACTGCAGCACGTGCCGGGTGAGCAAATCCCCGCGCGGCACATCGCCTGGCGCGGCGCTCCAGGCCGACAGTCCACAGGCGAATGTCCCGCAGACGACAGCTTCCCCGGGCGGGGACACCATCGTATTCCCTAGGTAGGGCGGCCACTTTACCCGCGCATAATCGCGTCCGAATGGCGCTCGAGCTCGTCGTCCAGCCGGCCCGGGGCCGTTTCGGAGGTGTGCGAAATGGGGGTGCCACGACCGGGCACGGCGATTGCCTGTGGCCTGCAACTGAAAGAATCAAGCGCGTCATTCATGTCCGAAACCATCGCACCTGTATTGCAGGTCAACAATCTGAATACGCGGTTCAGGACGCGCACGGGCGACGTCTACGCCGTCAATAGCGTGAGTTTCGACCTCAAACCCGGCGAGCTGCTGGGTGTGGTGGGTGAAAGCGGATCAGGCAAGTCGGTCACGATGATGTCCTTGCTGGGTCTGCTGCCCAGCCCGCCCGCAGTGGTCAGCGGTGATTCGGTGTTGTTTGACGGGCTGGATCTGCTGCACTGCACGACCGAGCAGCTGCGCGCGGTGCGCGGTGCCCGCATCGGGTTCATCTTCCAGGATCCGATGACCTCACTCAACCCCGTGTTCACGGTCGGTTTCCAGATCATGGAGCCGTTGCGTGAACACATGGGGCTGGACAAGGACGCGGCGCGCAAGCGGGCGCAGGAGCTGCTCGAACTGGTCGGCATTCCCGACGCCGGGCGTCGCCTGAAGGACTTCCCGCACCAGTTTTCGGGCGGCATGCGCCAGCGCGTGATGATCGCCATCGCCCTGGCCTGCGACCCCAAGGTGCTGATAGCCGACGAGCCGACCACGGCGCTGGACGTGACGATCCAGGCACAGATCCTTGAACTGGTGCGCGAGTTGCGACAAAAGCTCGGCATGGCGATTGTCTGGATCACGCACGATCTGGGCGTCATCGCCGGTATTGCCGACCGCGCGATGGTGCTGTATGGCGGGCAGATCGTCGAGATGGCACCGGTGCAGGAACTGTTCGAGCGCCCGGCCCACCCCTATACCCGCGCGCTACTCAAGACCATGCCGCGTCTGCGCGGCGCCAGGGCGCCAAAGCTCGACGTGATCGAGGGACAGCCCCCCATCATCAAGGCCCAGCCGGCGGCCTGCGCGTTTCGTGCCCGCTGCCCGGTTGCCATGGAGCGTTGCGGGCGCGAGAACCCGCTGCGGCGCAGTATCGGCCCGGGGCACGATGTGGCCTGTTTCTGGGACGTGGACACCGGGGAGGCGCGCCATGATTGACGCACTCGAAGCCGTTGACGCCATCCAGGCCCGCGGCCCCGAGGCTGATTCCGCCAAACGCCCTGCGCTGGTGCAGGTGCGTGGCCTGAAGATGTACTTTCCGATCTACACCGGCCTGTTGCGCCGCCGCGCGGGCGAGGTCAAGGCAGTGGACGGCGTGAGTTTCGAGATTCCTGCCGGCGAGACGCTGGGGCTGGTGGGCGAATCGGGTTGCGGCAAGACCACCTGCGGGCGGGCCATGTTGCGGCTGTACGAACCCACCGCGGGCCAGGTCGTCATTGACGGGCACGACGTGACAGCCGTGCCCCCGGAAGCGCTGCGCCAATTGCGCCCGACCATGCAGATGGTGTTCCAGGATCCGCAGGCCAGCCTGAACCCGCGCATGACGGTGGCGTCCATCATTGGTGAACCGCTGCTGGAGCACACCAGGCAGACCAAGCACGAGCAGCGCGAGCGCATCTACGAGTTGATGGACCAGGTGGGTCTGAACCGCAATTTCGCCAACCGGTATCCGCACGAATTCTCCGGCGGGCAACGCCAGCGCATCGGTATTGCGCGGGCGCTGGCGCTCAACCCCAAGTTCATCGTGTGCGACGAGCCCATCGCAGCGCTGGACGTGTCGATCCAGGCGCAGGTCGTCAACCTGCTCGAAGAGCTGCAACAGCGCCTGGGGCTGACCTACCTGTTCATCAGCCACGATCTGTCGATGGTGCGCCATATCGCCAACCGCGTGGCGGTGATGTACCTGGGGCGTATCGTGGAATTGGCGAACCGTGACGCGTTGTACGCCAGCCCGATGCACCCGTACTCGCAGGCGTTGTTGTCGGCCGTGCCGGAACCCGATCCGCAAACCGAGTCGCGCCGCCAGCGCATCGTGCTCACCGGCGACGTGCCCTCACCGTCGAACCCGCCCAAGGGTTGTGCGTTCAGCACCCGCTGCCCGCAGGTGATGCCGCAGTGCCGCGTCAGCGCACCGGCGCTGTGCGAGGTGGGTCCGGGCCGCCAGGTGGCGTGCCATCTGTATTCCAACAACCATTCGACCGCTGAAGCAACAGCGGCACATTGAGTCGTTTTGTTCACCAACTCCCTGTTCAAGGAAAAAAGGAGTCACACTTGAAAACACGTTATTCACTCATTGCCGCGGGGGCGTTGGTCGCGCTTTCACTGTCTGCGTTATCCCAGACTGCTCCGGCCAAACCTGCACCTGCAAAGGCTACGCCGTCACCCTCACCTGCAGCTGCGAAGGCTGCGGCGGCACCTGCACCTTCGAAGCCTGGGCTGGCCAAGCGCGGCTCCAGTGGCCACGTGAATGTGATCTACTGGCAGGCACCTTCGACTTTGAATCCGTACCTGTCTGGCGGGACCAAGGACATCGAAAGTGCGTCCCTGATATTGGAGCCACTGTTGCGCTTCAATGAAAAAAGCGAAATGGTGCCCTATTTGGCCGAAAGTGTGCCGACGATCGAGAATGGTGGATTTTCCAAGGACTACAAATCGATCACATACAAGTTAAGAAAGGGCATCAAGTGGTCCGATGGCTCACCCTTCACAGCCACGGATGTGGCCTTCACCTATGACTATTGCACTGGAATCACGGGGTGCGCCAAGGCCAATACCTTCGAGCCGATAGCCAAGATTGACGCCTTGAACAGCCACACCATCGTCATTACGTTCAAGGCACCCAAACCTTACCCCTACGACGTGCTCAACGGAGCGACCACGCCGATCCTGCAGCGCGCGCAATTCAAGGATTGCCTGGGTGACAAGGCGCCCAGCTGCACCACACAGAACTTCAATCCTATCGGGACCGGCCCTTTCATGGTCAAGGAGTTTCGGCCGAACGACGTGATTCAGCTTGTAGCCAACCCCAACTACCGCGATGCCAACAAGCCGGCCTTTGCCACCATGACGTTCAAGGGCGGTGGTGACGCGGCGGCGGCGGGCCGCGCAGTGATGGAAACCGGCGAGTTCGACTATGCCTGGAACCTGCAACTGGCTCCCGACGTGCTGGCCCGGATGGCCCGGGGCGGCAAGGGCAAGACGGTGTCTGCCTTTGGCACGCTGGTCGAACGCATCGAGATGAACCTGACCGACCCGGCCGCCAAACACGGCGATCTGCGCTCGACGACGAAGTTCCCGCACCCATTCCTGACCGATATACGTGTGCGCAAGGCTCTCTCGATGGCGATCGACCGCAACCTGCTGGTGGAGATCGGTTATGGCGCGGCGAACGGTCGCCCGACCTGCAACTTGGTACCGGCGCCAGCGGCCTTTGCCTCCAACAACACCGACTGCATCAAGCAGGACATGGCCGGCGCCAAGGCCCTGCTGGAGCAGGCCGGCTGGCGTATGGGCCCCGATGGAGTGCGCGCCAAGGACGGCGTGAAGTTGGAGATGCTCTACC
Organism: Rhodoferax sp.; assembly: GCA_031416855.1. Lineage (GTDB taxonomy): Bacteria > Pseudomonadota > Gammaproteobacteria > Burkholderiales > Burkholderiaceae_C > CAISIP01. The sequence goes on from JANOUM010000030.1 coordinate 3,961, forward strand.
AGACATCCACCAACGCCGTGCGTCAGAACTTCCAGGCATTGGTGAAACAGTGGTGGACCGAGCTGGGTGTAAAGACCGAGTTGCGCAATATCTCGGCTTCGGTGTTCTTCGGTGGTAATGCCGGCTCGCCCGACACGTTCCAGAGGTTCTACGCCGACGTGGAAATGTACGCCAACAACTTTGATGGCACTGACCCGGAGAATTATTTGGCAGAACATATCTGCAGCAGAATCCCGCGCCCGGAAACCCAATGGCAGGGCACCAACATGAACCGCTATTGCAATGCCGACTACGACAAGCTGGTCACCGAGCTGCGCCAGTCCGTGGGTACCGAGAAACGAGCGACGATCGCCAAGCGCCTGAACGACATGTTGACTAAGGACAGCTATGTGGTGGTTCCGCTGGTTGAACGTGCCCGTGTCTCGGCCCATTCCAATTCACTGGGTGGGGTTGTCCTGAACACCTGGGACAGCGAGTTGTGGAACGCGGCTGACTGGTTCCGCATCAAGTAAGGGAAATGGAAATTGCCGATATACCGCTGTCATGCCGGACTTGATGAGCCTGCCCCGGACTTCGATCCGGGGGCATCCAGTGCAGTTGGAGCCATGGATTGCGGATCGAGTCCGCAATGACAGGCGGAGAAAAGTGGTACTTCTGCAATTTCCGTTTCCCTAAGACCCCTTGACATTTTCAAAACCCGAGCCTTGGCGGCCCGGGTTGACAGACCCAAGCGAGACGCATGTTCACCTATATCCTTCGCCGATTGCTGACCGCCATCCCGACGGTGCTGCTGATCAGCCTCGCCATTTTCATGCTGCTGGAGCTGGCGCCAGGTGATCCGATGGCCGACGTGCCCTTGACCATTCCGCCGGAAGTCAAGGCCAAGATGCGCGAAGCGCTGGGCCTGGACCAACCTTCATATGTGCGTTACTTCCTGTGGCTCAAGCAGTTTTTCTGGGTCGAGCCATTGGTGCTGTTCGACCACTGGTTCGGCACCAGCTTTTCACTCGACATGCAACGCGTGTTGTCATGGCAGACCCGCAGCCCGGTGTCGGAGCTGATCCTGCAACGCCTGCCGCAGACGCTGTGGGTGGTCGGCATGGGTTACCTGGTAGGTGTATCGCTGGCCATTCCGATTGGCGTCATTTCCGCCTACAAACAGTACAGCTGGTTTGACCAGTTGGGCACCTTTGTGTCGATGGTCGGGTTTTCCGTACCGACCTTTTTTACCGGTGTCCTGTTGATCGTTATTTTTTCAGTCACCCTGAACTGGTTGCCATCGATCTACGACACCACGCTGGTGGT
>JANOUM010000031.1:0-1916 GCA_031416855.1 Rhodoferax sp.
ACGACGATCGGGTGCGGCCCGAACAGGTTGATGTGCACGGTGGACGCCGCAGCCATGCCGCCGCCGTGGCTCGCCACCTCGTGCATCATGATCGCGGCCTCGGTGACGCCGAGGCCCGAGCCGCCATATTCAGGCGGCATCGTGATGCCGAGCCAGCCGGCCTCGGCCATCGCGCGGTGGAACTCATGCGGGAAGTTGCCGTCGTCGTCGCGCGCCAGCCAATACGCGTCGTCGAAACGACGCACCACGGCGTTCACGCCTTCGCGGATGGCGCGGTGGTCGTCGCTGACCGAGAAGTCCATCTGATCGTCTCCTGTGTCTGAGCTTCAGCCCGCGCCCGCCAACGTGCGCAGGGCCTGCGTGAGGTGCGGCTTGTCGACCATCACGCCGTCGATGCTGAGCGTGCCGGCGTCGGGCTGGTTGGTGAACGCGTCGACGATGCGCTGCGCGTGAGCCAGTTCGGCCGCGCTCGGCGAATAGGCTTCGTTGATGATCGTGACCTGGTCTGGGTGGATGGCGATGCGGCCGCGAAAGCCGCGCCGGCGCGACGCGCGGCAAGCGGACGCCAGGCCGGCAGCATCGCGGAAATCGGCGTGCAGCGTGTCGATCGGCGGTACGCCGGCGGCTGCCGCTGCGCACAGGCACAACGAGTTCGCCAGCGTGTACAGCGGCGACCAGTCGCCGTTCTCTTCGCGGTTCGACACGGCGCCGATGGCCGCCGACAGGTCTTCGGCGCCCCACGTCACGCCGGCCAGCCGCGCGAGTTTGTCAATCGGACCGGCGAAGCTCTGCATGTTCAGCATGGCCTGCGCGGTTTCGGTGGCGACCGGCACGATCCTGACCGTGCCCGGCAGCAGGCCAGCGCGCGCTTCGAGCGCATCCAGGCAATGGCCGAGCCGGATGATGTCGCCCGCGCTGTGGGTCTTGGGCAGCATGATGCCGGCCAGTCCCGGCACCACGACCGCAGCCAGGTCGCCCATCGCCAACGCCGTATCGAGTGGGTTGATGCGCACGAACAGACGAGCGTGCAGCGTCGGCGCCTGCGCCGCGATGAATTCGGCCGCCGTGCTGCGCGCGCCGACCTTGCGCGCCTCGGCGACCGAATCCTCGAGGTCGAGGATCAGCACATCTGCCGGGCTGTTGAGCGACTTGGCGAGCTTGCGTTCGCTGTCCGCAGGCACGAACAGCATCGAGCGCAGCTTCACGATGGCTTCCTCAGCATCAGCGCCTGCCGAACGGTGGTGCAGACCTCTTCGTCGCGCTGGTTGAAACCCTGGTGCAGAAAGGTCACGATGCCCGCGTTCGGCCGTGACTTGCTCGCACGCAGTTCCTTCACCGTCGTGCGCGAACGCACGGTGTCGCCGTGGAAGACCGGGAACGGGAAGCGTGTGTCGGTCATGCCGAGGTTGGCCACCGTCGTGCCGAGTGTCGTTTCCTGCACCGACAGGCCGATCACGAGGCCGAGCGTGAAGATGCTGTTGACGAGCGGGCGGCCGAATTCGGTGCCTTTGCAGTACTCGGCGTCGATGTGGATCGCCGCCGGGTTGTAGGTGGCGCTGCAGAACCCGATGTTGTCGGCTTCGGTCACCGTGCGCCGAATCTCGTGATTGAACGTCTGCCCGACGGTGAATTCCTCGAACCAGCGGCCTGCCATTGTTATCCTCCTTCGCGTGCCATTCGCCTCAGCGTATGGATGCACATGGTACGCATGTGTACTATACCGGAGGGCCGGGCGCTGCAACTCCGGGGGAACCTTGATGCAGCGTCACCCTAAAAACGGCAGTTGACCGCTCTCCTCCGCTGGATGCACCGCATGGATATTGCGTTTCTTCCTCACGACCACCTTCACCGGCTGGGTGAGAGCGCTACGCACCCGATTGAGCTGCGCTGCGGCGCGCTGGCTGCGTTGCTCGCCT
>JANOUM010000032.1:0-5444 GCA_031416855.1 Rhodoferax sp.
GGTGAGACGCGCAATTACGCCAGCTACAACCCGCAGGTGGCGCGCGACGACATGTTCCAGCTCGGCATCCACGGGGCGGTCAAGGGCGGCAAGATCACGCCGGTGCGGTCGAGCTCGGCGCTGATCCTTTCGTCCACCAACATCAACCGCGAAAAGATCTACATCCAGCAGGCGCCGATCGCGGCCAGTGGCTTCTCGTCGCAGGCGTTCGCGCCGCACTACCCGCACACCGAACGCAAGACCGAGACCAAGACCTGCTCGGATTGCCATGTGAACAGCAAGAACGACAACAATGCCATCATGGCCCAGTTGCTGTTGCAGGGCACGAACTACGTGAATTTCGTCGGGTACAACGCCTGGGTCGGTGCGGCCAAACACGTCGAGGCGGTCCAGGTGACCGAGTGGGACGAACCGCAGTCCGTGATCGGCAGCTACCTGCAGCGTTTCGCCTACCCCGACTGGTACCGCAACCACCTGAACGCCAAGGCACGACTGCAGCAGGCCCATGACCACGGCACCGCCGGTCCGGCCCAGTGCATCCAGCTGCGCGGCGAGTACCTGTTCGTGTCCGAGGGGCCAGGTGGCATGCGCGTGTACGACGTGGCCAACATCGCCAACAAGGGGGTGTCGCAGCGCATCATCAGCGCGCCATTTTCGCCGCTGGGCCACAACACCCATATCGCCTCCAGCAACGCGACCTGCGTGGCACTGCCCACCAACCAGCCGATTGCGCCCACCCGCAACACCGGCGAGCTGATGCGCGTGACCAACCAGGAGCAGGCTTTCCATCCGATCTACCATTACGCGTTCATCTCCGACAGCAAGGAGGGCCTGATCATGGTGAACGTCGACACACTGGCCGATGGTGAACCGCGCAACAACTTCCTGAAGCGCGCCGCCACCTGGAACGGCGAGGGTGCCAGCAAGGGCGTGCTCGACGGTGCGCGCCACATCACGGTGGGCGGACACTACCTCTACATCACCACCGCCAGGGGCCTGACGGTGGTGGATGTGGACAACCCGCTCAAACCACGCTGGGTGGCCACCTTGCCGATGCAGGATGCCCGTGCCAGCGCGCTGCAGTTCCGCTACCTGTGGGTCACCACCGCACAGGGGCTGGAACTGGTCGATGTGACCTCGCCAGAGAAACCGCTGCGCGTGGAGGGAGCCCGCGTGCCGCTGGCCGACGCGCGCAAGGTCTACGTGGCGCGTACCTACGCCTATGTCGCGGCGGGCGCCGAAGGTCTGGTGATCGTGGATGTCGAACGTCCGACGCAGCCCCGGGTCGAGTCCCGCGTGCAACAGGGCGAAACGCCGGCCACCAGCCTGGTGGACAGCCAGGACGTGATCGTCGGGTCCACCAACGCCTCGCTGTTCGCCTATGTGGCCGACGGTTTGGGCGGCCTCAAGGTGCTGCAGCTCACCGCGCCCGACACCCAGCCCAAGTTCTACGGTTTTTCGCCGGTGCCCAAGCCGCAGGTGATCGCCTGGCGCGACACCCGTTCGCCCGCCCTGTCACTGTCCAAGGGATTGGACCGGGATCGCGCGGTGGACGAGACCGGTGGTCAGATCGCCGTGTTCGGCCGCATCGGCTCACGTCCGTTCACCGCCAGCGAGATGCAAAAACTCTACCAGCGCAAGGACGGTTCGGTGTGGACCGTCACCGACACGCCGGGCACCTCGTATTCACACGCCGGGACGCCGGGCGGCGCCGGGCCTGCGGCTGCGGCGGCGTTGCCACAAACCAAGGGGGTGCGTCCATGATTCGACTTCGCCGATGGGGCCAGGCCGCAGCGGCCCTGGCCCTGGTGCTGTACAGCGTGATGACGGCGGCGCAGCCGTTGCCCGACAAGTCGCGCGACAAGTCCCTGGGTGTGGTGAACTGCGCCAGCTCCCTGTGCCATGGGTCGATCGCCTCCTGGAACGGTTCGCCGGTGAACCAGAACGAATACGTGGTCTGGTCACGGCTGGACAAACATGCGCGTGCCTACAACCTGCTGCTCAACGAGAAGTCGCGCCGTATTGCGGCCAACCTGGCCCTGCCGCAACCGGCGCACCAGTCCCGCGTGTGCCTGGACTGCCATGCCTATGTGCCGGCCGTACCGGCGGCCGATACGTTCAAGGTCAGCGACGGTATTTCCTGCGAAGGCTGCCACGGCCCGGGCGAGCGCTGGATCGCGTCGCATACCGAGCCTGGTGCCACGCACAAGGCCAACATCGCCAACGGCCTGTACCCGAGCGACCAGCCGCTGGCGCGCGCCAGATTGTGCCTTTCGTGCCACTTCGGCACCTCGGACAAATACGTCTCGCACCGCATCATGGCGGCCGGGCATCCGCGCATGAGTTTCGAGATGGAAACCTTCACCAACCTGCAGCCGGCGCACTTCACCGTCGACGCCGATTACATCGAGCGCAAGGGCCGATTCGATGGCGTGAAGATCTGGGCCATCGGTCAGGCGGTGGCGATCGGCACGCAGATCGACATCCTGCTCGACCCGCGGCGCGGACGCGACGGTGCGTTCCCCGAACTCACGCTGTTCGATTGCCATGCCTGTCACCACCCGATGGCGGACAAGCGCTGGAAACCGGTTGGCAGCTTTGGCAAGAGCATCAGCCCGGGCCTGGTGCGGCTGAACGACTCCAGCATGCTGATGCTGCGGCTGATCCTGCGCCAGATCGACCCGGCCCTGGGGGAGCGTTTCGTGCAATCGGTGGCCCAACTCAACCACGCGGTGGCCGGCAGCGGTGACATGGCTGAAAGTGGTCGCGCCGTGAAGGCGGTCTGCGACGAGGCGACCCGCAGGATCGCCGCCACCGGCGTGAGCAACGACAACCTGCGCGCGATGGCCCTGGCCCTGGTGGATGACGGGCTGGCCGGGGCCTACACCGATTACGCCGGCGCCGAACAGGCCGCGATGGCGCTGGGCAGCGTGGTCAACACCCTGCACAAACTGGGCCAGCTGAAATCCGCGCCGGCCCTGAACAAGGGGCTGGCCAACCTGCGTGCGGCGCTGGTGGATGACGAAGCCTACAAGCCGGCCGACTTCCAGAACCGCCTGCGCGCCTTCCGAGCGCTGGTGGCCACCCCACTGCCCGGCCGCTAGCGAGGTGCCAGCATGACCACTCCATACGCCGTTGCCATCATCGGATCCGGCCCCGCCGGCCTGTCTGCGGCGGCGCATGCCGCCAGGCTGGGCATCAGCCACATCCTGCTGGAGTCCCAGCCGCATCTGGCCGACACGATCTACAAGTACCAGAAGGGCAAACATGTGATGGCCGAGCCGGGCTTCCTGGACCTGCGCAGCCCGCTCAGTTTTGCCGCCGGTACGCGGGAATCCATCCTGAACAAGTGGGACGACGAGATCCTGGCGCTGGCCACCGAGATCCAGCACAAGGCGGCCGTCACCGCCATCCACGGTTCAAAGGGGCGCTTCTGGATTGCGCTGGAAAGCACCGAACTGATCCTGGCCGAGCAGATCGTGTTGGCCATCGGCATGCAGGGCAACCTGCGCACGCTGGGCGTGCCGGGTGAAAACCTGCCCAACATCGAGTACCAGCTGGACGATCCGCGCGCCTTTGGCGGCGAGACCATCGTGGTGGTGGGCGCGGGCGATGCAGCCATCGAGAACGCGCTGGCGCTGGCCGACAACGACAACCGGGTGATCCTGCTCAACCGCAACGAGGAGTTCAGTCGCTGCAAGGAGGGCAACCTCAGCGCGATCCAGGCGGCGCTGCGCGATAGCAAGCTTTCGGTGCGTTACCGCACCAGCATCGACCATGTCGAGAAGGTGCCGGCACTGGCCGACGACGCAACCTCCGCGCAGGACCACAACCGCACCATGATGGTGTCGGTGGTCGACCTCTCCAAGCGGCAGTCGCGCAAGGGTGCTGCGGGGCCGGCGCTGCGCGTGGTGCTCAACACCCCGGATGGCGAGGAGGTGGTGGACTGCCACCGGGTGATCGCCCGCCTGGGCGCGATTCCGCCGCGCAAGCTGGTCGAGGGTTTCGGTGTACGCTTTTCCAGCAAGGACGCGACCGCTCTGCCGGAGCTGTCGCCGACCTACGAATCCAGCGTTGCCGGCCTGTACGTCGTGGGTGCCCTGGGGGGTTACCCGCTGATCAAGCAGGCCATGAACCAGGGATTCGAGGTGATCGAGTCTGTCTGCGGGCGCAAGGTGGTGGCGGCCGACCAACCCTTGCTGGAGAAGAAGTTCGCTGCGGTCATTGCGGCCACTGCCAAGCTGCACACCGTCGAAGACGTGCTGGCTCTGGTCTCCACCAACATGCCCTGGATGCGCGGCCTCAATGCGCTGCAGCTGCGCGAGTTCATGCTGGAGAGCGACATCCGGCTGCCGAAAAAGGGCGAAGTGGTGTTCGAACGCAACGACTACTCCAACTCCTTCTTCAGCATCGTGCGCGGCCAGGTGCAGATCCAGGGCGCGGACGCCGACACCAGCGGTAAGCCGGTGCTGCTCGACACCGGCAACTTCTTCGGCGAGCTAGGCCTGATTTCCGGGCGCCGGCGCTCGGCCACCGTGCGCGCGGCGGAGCGCTGCATCCTGGTGGAGACACCGCGGCGCACCATGCTCAAGCTGCTGGCGTCGGTGGATTCGGTGCGCAAGGAACTCGATCTCGTGGCGTTGCGCCGCGCGGTTCGCAAATACGTGGCGCCGGAGATCACCGAGGCCGATCTCAGCGGCCTCATCGAGGGCTCGCAGATCCGTAACTACAAGAGCGGCGAGGCGCTGTTCAACGAGGGCGACAAGTCCGATGGTCTGTACCTGATCCGCAAGGGTTCGGTGATGGTGTCGCGCACGCTGGGTGGCCGCGAGGTGGTCTTGTCCTACGTGGTGGCCGGCAACTACGTGGGCGAAATGGCGCTGGTGCTGGACGCGCCGCGCTCGGCCACGGTGCGCGCCGCCGTTCCCACCGAGGCGATCGTCCTGCTGGCGTCCAAGGTGACCGACATCATGGCCAGCAATACCGCGATCCGCGGCGAGTTCGACGACAAGTACCTGGAGCGCCTGGAGGCCAACCAGGCCATGACGTCCAACGTCGCATCGGGCAACCTGATCTCCTTCCTGCTGCAGCAGGGTGTGGGCGAGGCCACTGATGTGCTGCTGATTGACGAATCGCTGTGCATCCGCTGCGACAACTGCGAGAAGGCCTGTGCCAGCACGCATGGCGGCACCTCGCGCCTGGACCGCGAGGCCGGGCCGACTTACGACAACCTGCATGTGCCCACCTCCTGTCGGCATTGCGAGCATCCGCACTGCATGAAGGACTGCCCGCCGGATGCGATCCACCGCTCGCCGGGTGGCGAGGTCTACATCACCGACGCCTGCATCGGCTGCGGCAACTGCGAGAAGAACTGTCCGTACGGGGTGATCCAGATGGCACCGGTGGGCGACAAGCGGGGCATCGAGAGCCTGTGGGCCTGGTTG
>JANOUM010000033.1:0-2320 GCA_031416855.1 Rhodoferax sp.
AACGCTGGGAAACCGGGCTACTACACGGTCAAGCCCGGTGATACCCTGATTCGTATCGGGCTCGATACCGGTCAGAACTGGAAGGACCTGGCGCGTTGGAACGGGCTGGAGAATCCCAACCTGATCGAGGTGGGGCAGACGCTGCGCGTCGTCCCTCCGTCCGGTGCGACAGTGGCGGTTGTGGTGCCCGTTGTCGCCCGGCCAGTCGCCAATTCGACCGTCGCCGGAACGGCGGTGGCGCCCACGCAGGCGGCGAGCGCGGCCCTGGGCAGTGTGGCACCGGTCACCGCGGCGCCTGCTGCATCCCAGCCTTTCGCAGCAGCAGCACCAGCCGGATCAGCGGCGAGCGACGAGGACCTCACCTGGGCCTGGCCGGCGCGAGGCAGCGTGATCAACGGCTTTGACGAAGTGAAGAACAAGGGCCTCGATATCTCGGGCGTGGCGGGTGAATCGGTGCTGGCCGCAGCGGACGGGCGGGTCGTGTACGTTGGGGCCAGCCTGCGCGGCTACGGCAACCTGATCATCCTCAAGCACAACAATACGTACCTGACCGCTTATGCCCACAACCAGGTCTTGCTGGTCAAGGAAGACCAAGCCGTGCGGCGTGGACAAAAAATCGCCGAAATGGGCAATAGCGATGCGGACCGCGTCAAGCTGCACTTCGAGGTGCGCCGCCAGGGCAAGCCGGTCGACCCGGCAAAGTACCTTCCGGCCCGTTGACTCCAACCCGGTCCTTCATGACGATCAATTTCGGCGGGCATTTGCCCAGGTGGCTTGCCGGATGATGCATGCGTTGGAGTTCGCAACCCCGGAGCCAGATGGGCAGTTGCTGGTCGAGTCGCTGGACATCGACGCGCAGGGAATTGCCCACCGGGACGACGGCAAGGTGGTGTTTATCGAGGGCGCGCTTCCGTTTGAGCGGGTCAGCGTCAAGGTGAGCCGCCGCAAGTCCAGTTTCGAGAAGGCGGTGCTCACCATGGTGCACCAGGCGTCGTCGCAGCGCGTGCAGCCGCGATGCCCGCATTTCGGATTGCATGAAGGTGCCTGCGGCGGTTGCAAGATGCAGCACCTGCACGCTGCCGGACAGGTGGCCGTGAAGCAGCGGGTCCTGGAAGACAACCTGTGGCATTTGGGCAAGGTTCGGCCCGAGAACATCCTGCGCCCGATCCAGGGGCCGGAGTGGGCCTACCGGTATCGTGCACGCCTGTCGGTGCGGTTTGTCCGCAAGAAGGGCGAGGTGCTGGTGGGTTTCCATGAACGCAAGAGCAGCTTTGTTGCCGACATGCAGCAATGCCTCGTGCTGCCGGAGTCCATGAGTGCATTGCTGATGCCGTTGCGTGCGCTGGTGTTCGCCATGGATGCGCGCGAAACCTGTCCCCAGATTGAATTGGCGGTGGGCGAAGCGTCGGGCGGTGAGGTGCTGGCCTTGGTGCTGCGCCATCTCCAGCCGCTCAGCGTCGCCGACCTGCAGCGTCTGCGAGATTTCGCAAGCGAGCATTCCAGGCCGTTTCGCGGGCGGCATTGTGAGGTGCAGTGGTGGTTGCAGTCGCAGGGACCCGACTCGGTGCAGCTACTGGATGCGCAGGCTACGCCGCTATCCTACGAGCTGCCGGAGTTCGGTATACGGATGCCGTTCAAACCGACGGACTTCACCCAGGTGAATCCGCAAGTCAACCAGGTGCTTGTGGGTTATGCCTTGCGCCTGCTGGCCGTGGGTCGCGAGGAGCGCGTGATCGACTGGTTTTGCGGGCTGGGCAACTTCACGCTGCCGCTGGCAACGCAGGCACAGGAAGTGCTTGGGATCGAAGGCAGCAAGCCGCTGGTTGCGCGGGCTCGCGAGAATGCCGACAAGGCCCGGATTGGGCGCACTGGCAGTCCGCTCGGGAAAACCGGGTTTCAGGTGCGCAACTTGTTCGACATGACCGCCGAGCAACTGGTGCTGGATGGCTCGGCCCATCGCTGGTTGCTCGACCCGCCGCGCGAAGGCGCGTTCGCCCTGGTGAAGGCGCTGGCCGACCTGCGCCAGCCTGCCGACGACATCGGCGCTGCGGCGCGGTGGACCGCCCCATTACGCATCGTGTACGTCAGTTGCAATCCGGCAACACTGTCGCGCGACGCCGGGCTGCTGGTCCACCAGGCGGGCTACCGGTGTTCGTTTGCCGGAGTGATCAACATGTTCCCGCACACGGCGCATGTCGAGAGCATTGCGGTTTTCGACCGGATCGACTGACTGGCCGTAGCTCAGTTCGCTGGTGCGGCCTTTGACGGGGCCTTGCCCTTGACGCCCGGCTTCGCAGACTTCTCGGAGACGATTATTTCT
>JANOUM010000034.1:0-23281 GCA_031416855.1 Rhodoferax sp.
CCTGGCGGGCCGCCGGCCACGCCCGCGCCGTGGTAGTAAAAGATCTCGCTGCAGGGACCGCAGGGGCCGGTGTCGGCCAGCATCCAGAAGTTGTCGGACGCGTACTTGGCGCCTGTGTTGTCGCCGATGCGCACCACGCGCTCGCGGGGCAGGCCGATGTCCTTGGTCCAGATGTCGTAGGCCTCGTCGTCGTCGATGTACACGGTGACCCAGAGCTTCTCGGCCGGCAGCTTGTACACCTGCGTCAGCAGCTCCCAGGCCCAGGTGAGCGACTCGCGCTTGAAGTAGTCACCAAAACTCCAGTTGCCCAGCATCTCGAAAAACGTGTGGTGGCGTGCGGTGTAGCCAACGTTCTCCAGGTCGTTGTGTTTGCCGCCGGCGCGCAGACAGGCCTGCACCGAGGCCGCGCGTACATACGAGCGCTTGTCGGTGCCCAGGAACACATCCTTGAACTGCACCATGCCCGAGTTGGTGAACATCAGCGTGGGATCGTTGCCCGGCACCAGCGGGCTCGACGCCACCACGGTGTGGCCCTTGGACGCGAAGAAGTCCAGGAAAATGGTGCGGATGTCGGCGACGGTGATGGCAGAATGGTTCATGAGGTTTCAGGCTAAGGATGTGCCGGCGCGCAGAACTGCGCCGAAGGCTGTCCGCGCGATCTGGCCAGGCACGGGTGCGGCCGGGCGCGGGGCAACCCTTGAATTTTAGCTGTACCGGTTCGCCCGCCGGCCAAGGAACCGTCATGCCGGGGGCCAGCCAGATCGCCCGTTACCATGAAACCGGCCTTCTGGTGGTGCCCTCGCTGCTTTCGTGTCGTAGTCTGCCTCCCAGCCTGTGCCGCGGTCGACGGCGCACCGACCGAAGCTGCCGGTGACAGGGCAGCCTGCGTCAAGGCGATGATGTAGGAGCCAGACCCGGCGTTCGATAATGTCCATCCCGGCAGGCATGACCCGACCCGTTTCCCCACCCACACCTCAGCTTCAACCACCAGGAGTGCACCGATGGACATGAAAACCTCCCCCCTGTCGCTGCTGCGCGACCCGACCCTGCTCAAGACCGACGCGTTGATCGACGGCCAGTGGGTGCCTGGCAGCAGCCGCTTCGATGTGTTCGACCCGTCCGACGGCCGCAAGCTGGCCGATGTCGCCAACCTGGGAGACGCCGACGCACTGGCCGCGATTGCTGCCGCCAACGCCGCCTGGCCCGCGTGGCGCGGCAAGACCGCCAAGGAACGCAGCATTTTGATGCGCAAGTGGTTCGATCTGCTGATGGCCAATCAGGAGGACCTGGGCCGCATCATGACCGCCGAGCAGGGCAAACCGTTTGCCGAGGCCAAGGGCGAAGTCGCGTACGGTGCGAGTTTTGTCGAATGGTTTGCCGAGGAGGCCAAACGCGTGAACGGCGAGACCCTGCCCACCTTCGACAACAACCGCCGCCTGTTGGTGATGAAACAACCGATCGGTGTCTGCGCGGCCATCACACCGTGGAACTTCCCGCTGGCCATGATCACCCGCAAGGTGGCACCGGCCCTGGCGGCAGGCTGCACGGTGATCATCAAGCCGGCCGAACTCACACCGCTGACGGCGCTGGCCGCGGCCGAACTCGCCCTGCGCGCCGGCATCCCGGCCGGTGTGCTCAACATGCTCACGGCAGACAGCGCCAACTCGATCGCCGTGGGCAAGGTGCTGTGCGCCAGCGACGTGGTGCGCCACATCAGCTTCACCGGCTCCACCGAGGTCGGCCGCATCCTGATGGCACAGTCGGCCCCGACGGTGAAGAAGATGTCGCTGGAACTGGGCGGCAACGCGCCGTTCATCGTGTTCGACGACGCCGACGTAGATTCGGCCGTGGAAGGCGCGATGGCCAGCAAGTACCGCAACGCCGGGCAGACCTGTGTCTGCGCCAACCGCTTCTATGTGCAGGACGGCGTCTACGACAGCTTCGTGGCCAAGTTCAGCGCCAAGGTCAAGGCGCTGAAGGTTGGCAATGGTTTCGAGGAGGGTGTGGCGCAGGGGCCACTGATCGAGGACGCCGCTGTGGACAAGGTAAAGCGGCATGTGGCCGACGCACTTGCGAAGGGCGCCACGGTGACGGTCGGCGGCAACGCGCTGCAGGGCCAGTTCTTCGAGCCCACGGTGGTGTCTGGGGCCACGGCCGACATGTTGTGCGCGAAGGAAGAAACCTTCGGGCCGTTCGCCCCGGTGTTCCGCTTCAAGACCGAACAGGAAGCCATCGACGCCGCGAACAACACCGAGTTCGGCCTGGCCAGTTATTTCTACAGCCGCGATGTCGGCCGCATCTTTCGCGTCAGTGAAGCGCTGGAGTACGGCATGGTCGGCATCAACGTGGGCATCCTGGCCACCGAACACGTGCCGTTTGGCGGCGTCAAGCAGTCTGGCCTGGGCCGCGAAGGTTCGCACCACGGCATGGACGACTATGTGGAGATAAAGTTCTTGTGTCTGGGGGATATCCTGAAGTAGGCGCGGGCAGCAGCGACAGGCGTCTCGGGCGCGCAGGTTGCAGCGCCTTCGCTTGCGACGATTGCCGTGCCTGCGGTCAGCAGTGGCGTTTATTGCCGGATCAAGTCCTCGATCGCATCGATCACCATGCTGGTGCCGATGGCGATCAGCAGCAGGTCGTTGGCCACGCGCACATAGCGGTAACCCGGCGGCGGTACACCGATGCGGACCACGACTTCCTGGGGAACCGGGTAATAAACCACCGTCCGTGGCAGTGGCTCGCCCTTGGCCCATTTCTTCGCCTGCCCCGGCGGCAGACAGCCATTGTTCTTCTTCTTGAGACCGGGCGGGCATTTGCCCGACACGTACCGCTTGCCGTAATACTCTGTCACTACGACGCGTTGTTGATCGCCGAAATATCCGCCGACCTGGATTTCCTTGACGCGCTTCTCCTTGAGTGGCTTGTCCTTGTCTTTGTCCTTGCCCTGCCCCACCCCTTCGGGCTTGGCCGCCAGACCGGCGCCACCGGCAAGGACCATTGCGGTAAATACTGCCGTGGCACGGAGGAGACGCGAGATCTGGATGTTCATGGTAGCTTGAAGGTTTGGTTGCTCGGGTGACGCAATAGCAATCGGGATCGGCGAGACCTATTTTTTGCCACCACCACCACCACCACCACCGCCGCCGGCGTTCCCGCCACCCCCAGCGTTACTACCATCGGAATCACCCCTGCCGTTGCTGTTGCCTTGGCCTTGCGTACCACCCGTCCCTGCGGCGCCGCGCCCCTGGCTGTTGGCCTTCCCGGCATCGGCCATGTTGGAGCCCTTGTCCGTCTTGTCCGTCTTGTCGGCGCCGGCCTTGGCGGACGACGCGGGGTTGCTCTTCGAACCGCTCACCACCTGCCCCAGGTTGACCCCGAGGTCCTTGGCGATCTGCCCCCAACCCATGCCACTGGCGCGCATGTCCATCACCTGGTCGAGCGCGGACAAGAAGGCCGGGGGCTTCGCTTCCTCGCCGGCCTGAGCCCTGGCCAGCGCCAAGGCGATGTTGACGTTGCCGTAACCCATGGTGGTGCCGGTACCCGACACGGTGACGCCACTCTGGGTGACGTCCTTGCCGGCGCGCATGCCTTCGATGGCGGTTTTCGCGTCATCCTTGGTGCCGAACGACGCGCTGTAGGTATCGGCCATGCGAACCGCGGACATGTTGCTGCTCTTCGTGCTGCTCACCGTGCCCGAGGTGGTGCCGGTGCTGGTCTGCGCCATCAGAGCGACGGGCGCCAGCGTGATGCAGGCGGCGATAGCGCTGCCGACGAGCATGGTCTTGGATTGGAACATGATGAAACTCCCTGAGTGAATTGCATAAGGCGTCTGACGAAGGTCGCCCGACATCCGCTCCGCAGCCCTGTACTGGCGCAGTCGGAGTAGGCACGATGGTAGCCCTCGCCCCAAGACTCGTGCACGACGTATGTCACATTCCGGCGTTTGTTGCACAAAGATACGCATTGACACATGTCGACGCAACATGTGTTGTGGCCTCAGCCCGACCTGGTCCTGTCTGCGCCACTTGCCGCACCTCCGCCTGCGGCCGCCATTGTGGGTTTTCACCGATGGCCTGTTGCGGGAGCACGACGTAACATACTGGTGACCGCCCGAGGACTCTCTATCCTGTGTGCGCCGTCGTTTGCAATCCCAATCGGAGACAAGCATGATCCCTCTTTCACCCGCGGGTACCCCGCGGCGAGCCTTCATTACGGGCCTGGCGCTGCTCGGCCTGTCGGGCCTGGGCACTGGTGTCGCACAGGCACAGTCCACTGCGGCCAATTACCCTGCACAGCCGGTGCGGATCATCGTCCCCTATCCGCCTGGGGGCGGCGCCGATTTCCTGGCGCGCCTGCTGGCGGATCGGGCCTTCGCAAAATGGGGCCAGACCATGATCGTGGAGAACCGTGCGGGAGCCGGCGGTAACGTCGGTACCGAGGCGGTGTTTCGTGCGCCCCCGGATGGCTACACCATGCTCTTCACCGCGCAACCGCCCCTGGTTGCCAACAAGAGCCTGTACTCCAAGCTCTCTTTCGACCCCGAGCAAATGACGCCCGTCTCGGTGATGGCCACGGGTTACAGCGTGCTGCTGGTCAATCCCAAGCTGCCGGTCAACAACCTGCCGGAGTTTGTGGCTTACGGCAAAGCCAATCCCGGCAAGCTCAACTACGCGTCGCAGGGCATCGGCAACGCTGCCCACCTGACCGCTGAGTTGTTCAGTTCGATGGCGGGCATCAAGATGGTGCATATTCCTTACAAGGGTACGGGGCCGGCTCTGGCAGATTTGTTGTCCGGGCAGGTGGAGGTTCTGTTCGGCGAACTGGCGACTGCCGGGGTGCATGTGCGCGCCGGCAATCTCAAAATACTGGGTGTGGGTGGCGCGACCCGGCACCCGGATTACCCGCAGGTGCCGGCCATCGCGGAGGTGATGCCGCAATTCCAGGCGCTGGTGTGGCAAGGCATGGTCGGTCCGCCGGGCCTGTCACCGGCGATCGCCAAAAAATGGGCCGACCTGATCACCGAGGTCGTGAAGCAGCCAGATGTCGTCAAGCGCCTAGTCGACCTGAGCATGATTCCCACTGGTGGCACACCGGAGGAGATGGCTCGCTTCATGCGCGAGGATGCCCAGCGCTGGTACGCCGTGGTCAAGGCGTCTGGCGCCAAGGCCGATTGATTACGCTTTGCCGACAAGGAACACCCACCGATGATCACGCATGCAGACAACGCCCGGCTCACCGGGGTCACGCGCGACAAGCCCCTGCACCACACATTGGCCCGGTTCTGGTACCCGATGATGAAATCGGACGAACTGAAAGACCGTTGCACCACCAAGGCTCGCCTGCTCGGCGAGGACTTCGTGATTGCCCGCAAGGGAGACGAGCTGATTGCGCTCGACGAGTTGTGCCCGCACAGGCAGTGTTCGCTGACGCTGGCACGGGTGGAGGACGCCGGCCTGCGCTGCATCTACCATGGCTGGCTGATCGACCGCGCCGGTCGTGTGGCAGAAGCCCCGAACGAGCGCGAATCGGGTGGTCGGCACCTGATCCGTGTCCGTACGCCGCAGGTGCGCGAAGCCGGTGGCCTGATCTGGATGAACATCTGCGAGGATGACGCACAGCGCGCGCCTTTCCCCGACCTGCCCTGGATGCACCTGCCACCGAATCAGGTGGTGGTGGTCCACGCCGTGTGCCACTCCAACTGGGTGCAGTCGCTCGAGGGCGCGATCGATTCCTCGCACTCCTCGCACCTGCATTCCGACGAGATCGTCAGCAAGAAGTCATCCGAATCGAGCACCGCGGTGGGTACCGGCATGGCGCTGCAGTTCACGCGTCCATCGGTGGACAAGCACCCCCGCATCAAGATCAAGGACACCGACTGCGGGTTCATCTACGGTGCCATCCGCACACCCACCGTCGAGCCTGAACGGCTGGTCTACATTCGCGCCACGGCCTTTGCAATGCCCGCCTACGTGACATTCCCTTCGGCCGACACGCTCGGCGACCTGCAGGTGTTTGTTCCGATCGATGACAACCACACGCACTTTTTCTACGTGCGCTACTCCACGCGCGACCGTCTCGACACGCTGAATCTTCCGGCATGGTCAGGCATGGTTCCCGAAAAGGACATCGACGCGAGCGGCCGCCTGCGCGCCTCGTCACTGCCGAACTGGGGGCAGGATCGCGCTGCGATGGCCGCCGGACGGTCCTTCACCGGGCTCACCGGCGTGAACCTGCAAGACATCGTGGTGCAGGAGAGCATGGGCCCTGTGGTGGACCGCACCCGGGAACACCTGGGCCCGGCCGACCTGGCCATCGTGCACTTTCGCAAACTGCTGCTGCAAGCGGCAGACGGTGAAGGTGTCGCTGCGCCCGAATTTGCCAGCCGCATCTCCTACGGCGGGCTCAAGGCGCGCGACGGCCTGCTGCCGGCCGCGCAGGACTGGAGCGAGATCTATTCCTCCGGGGAAATCAACTGGAAGGCGGCCGGCCCGTGATGTATTCACCGACCCCGCCGGGCCTGGAACGCCGGCCCATCGGGCGAAGCGGCATTCGCGCATCGGTGCTGGGGTTCGGAACCGGCGACAACGCCGGCCTGATGGTGCTGGGCTCGCAAGCCGAGCAGCGCCGGGCGGTGGAGGATGCCATTGACGCGGGCGTCAACTATTTCGATACCTCGCCCGATTACGGGCGTGGACTGGCCGAGCAAAATCTCGGGCGTGCCCTCGGCACCCGGCGCCAGGATGTGCTGATCACGACCAAGGTGGAGTTCATGCCCGCCGACCGCCACAGGCTGGCGCAGAAGGTCGTGGAGTCGATCGACGATTCGCTGCGCCGGCTGCGGACCGACTATGTCGACATCCTGATGATCCACAACCCGCCGTGCCGCAACAACGACTGGCAACGCACCACCTGGGCGCCCCTGGTGACGGACGATTTCCTGCGGGAGGGCGGCGCGTTCGAAGGCCTTGCGCGTGTGCTGGCCAGTGGCAAGGCACGCATCGGCGGCATTGCCTGCGAGGATGTGGAGCCGGCCGCGCTGGCCACGGTCATTGCGCACCCGACCGTATCGGTGCTCAATGTGTGGCTCAACATGCTCAACCCGTCTTCGCTGCTGCAACCCACTTCGGCTGCGGTCCACGGGCCCGCTGACTACCGCGGCATTGCGGCGATGGCCGCGGCGCATGGCGTGGGCATCGCCGGATTTCGTGCCCTGGGCGGCGGTGCCCTGATGTCCGCTGCGGCCAACACCTTCGACCGGCATGCCATCGCCGGTGGGGGATTCACCCGCAATGCCGACTTGTACCGCCGCGAAGTCGAACTTGCAGCGCGCCTGGTGCGCCGCCTGGGTATCGGTTCCGCGGCCGAGATGGCCGCGAAGGCCTACCGGTTCAATATCACCGATCCCCGGATCAGCACCACGGTGGCCGGGTTTTCCGAACTCTCGCACCTGCACGGTGCCATCCGCGCGTCCGTACTCGGCGCGCTGCCCGCCGGGGAAATGGCCGACATCCTGGCCGCGTGGCACGAATTATTCTCGACTGCCCCGGGCTGATCTGCAACCCACAGGAACTTCCCCGCCATGTCCCTCCCCCACCATGCGTCGCCCGTCAATGCCCTCGCCCGCCATACCCCGGCGCAGGTCCTAGATGTCCTCCAAAAGCTCGGCATCCAAGGGGCCTGCGAAGGCTTGCCTGTCAGAAGCGGCGCATCTGCGGCCTTTTGCGGCCGGGCATTCACGGTGCAGTTCATGCCCTGTGGCACACCCGACGCCCGTACCCCCAATGGCAACTTGCTCGACTACCTGCATGATGTGCCCGCCGGTTATGTGCTGGCGCTCGACAATCGGGGCCGTGCCGACGTGTCCGTATGGGGCACCGACATGGCCATCCTGGCGAAGGCGCGCGGGGTTGCCGCTGTCGTGGTCGATGGCGCAATTGATGCTGACGGCGCGGCGCAGGCGGCCTTCCCACTGGTGTGCCGCAGCCGGCAGGCGCAAACGGGGGCCAACCGGGTGCGCGTGGAAGCCCTGAATCTGGCCGTCGTGCTGGGCGGCGTGCGGGTCGAATGCGACGATGTGATTCTGGGCGATGCCCAGAAGGTCGTGGTTGTTCCCCGCGACTACCTCAAGCTCGTGCTCAACCACCTGGCCCCTGCCCCCGGGCGTCCATGAGGGACCTGCGCGGGGTCTGGCACTACGGTGGCGCGCGGGCCGGAGTGGCGGGCAGGCCATGATGGCAGACCTGGTGGCCGTGCTTGCGGCCGTGTGCTGGGCGGCTGCCAACACCTGCATTGCCAGGGGATCGACCCGTGGTGGCGACAACGGCGCCTTCCTGTCGATCTGCCTGACCACGTTGATTGCCGGCGCAGTCTGGCTGCTCGGGCTGGACATGGCGCGGCTGCCGCGCCTGGACCCGGTGGGCGTCCTGTGGTTTGCGCTCGCCGGAGCACTGACCATCTTCCTCGGCCGGGTTTTCTTCCATTCGAGCATACAGCACCTGGGTGCCGTACGCAGCGCGTCGGTCAAGCGGCTCGTGCCCTTCTTCACCGTGGCCTTGGGCATCACATTGCTGGGTGAAACACTGCAGCCGGCGGTGGCGCTGGGGATGCTGCTGATTTTTTCCGGCTTCATGCTGCTGGTGGTCGAGTCGCGACGCAAGGCCATCGCGGCCGGCACGCCCGATGTTTTCCATCCTCCTTCCGGCACAAGGGCCTCACGCTGGCTGAGTGCCGGCATCGTCTATGGGGTGGTTTCCGCCCTCGCCTATGCGACCGGGAACGTGTCGCGCAAGTTTGGCCTCGACGTGCTGCCCGATCCCGCGTTCGGCGCCATGTTCGGTGCTCTGGTAGGAACGGTCCTGTTTCTGGTTGCGGCCACCCGGCTGCAGAGCTACCGCGTGGCTGTGGTCAGCGCCGTGACCGTCTTCAACCCCTGGCTTCTGGGGGCCGGCGTACTTGCGTCTGCAGGACAACTGCTGTATTTCACGGCCATCGACCAGAGCACGCTGACGCGCGCCACCCTGATCGTCTCCATCGACGTGTTCCTCACCATCCTGTTTTCGGTGGTGTTCTTCCGGGCCCGGGAATCAATCTCGGCCTACGCCATCGGTGCGGCTGTGCTGGGATTCATGGGCACCGCCGTGATCATGCTCAATTGACGCTCCGGCACGCCGGGCGAACACTCCCCCGCTTTCATCGAACTTCTTCATGATCATCACTCTTTACGTTGTCGGCGCGAACGGCGCAGAGCACGACATCTCGGCCAGGGCAGGACAGTCGGTGCTCGACGCGGTCGGGCAGGCCGGCATCGACGGCCTGCTGGGCGAATGCGGCGGCTGCTGCAGTTGCGCCACCTGCCACTGTTATGTCGAGGCCGACCCGCAGTCGGCATTTGCGCCGCCAGATGAAGCCGAGACCACCATGCTCGATTTCGTCGCAACACCACGCCAGCCCAACAGCCGCCTGGCCTGCCAACTGGTACTCAAGCCAACCAGTGCCGGCCTGCGCATACGGCTGGCCGATCGTCAGTTCTGATCCGGCCAACAGGCGGGCATGCGGCCCGGATCAGACCTCGATTGTCGAGGCCGCAAACAGTTCCTCGATCGCCACACGGCGATCCGTCAGTCCCTGTTCATGCACGTATTGGGAAATGGTTTCGATCACCCTGCGCGAGGCCTTGATGCCATAGGCTTTTGGGTCTGCCTGCAGACCGGATTGCCCCGCTGGATCGACCAAGCCGGTATCGAAATAGGACTTCATGGTTTCTGCGGTGACACGCTCGGCATCCCTCTTGGCTTCCACGAAGGCATGGAACAAATTCAGGGCAAGCCAGGGGTGCCGCTCATAGAGTTCGCGCTTGATGACGACGGTGTGATTGATCGGATAGATGCCGGTCTTTGCGAAATACCGCCGCATCTCCGCCTGTTTGTCCCGGAAAAGCGGCTGGATGACTTCGACCCGGTCCAGGTCCAGCGTGCTTCGATCCACCAGATTGGGGTTGTTCAGGTAGAGCACGGTTGCATCCAGTTCGCCGCCCACCAGCATTTCGCCGATATTGGTGCTGGGGGGAATCTGGTGCAGCCGTACCCCCGGTGGCGGCTTGAAGCCCGTCGCGCCACCATGGCTCTTGTCCGGCCCGCGCTCCATGAACCACTCGATGTCGCGGGCCGACACTCCGAACTCGTGCTCCAGGATCCCGCGCGACCACAAGGCCGCCGTCTGCTGGTACTCTGGCACACCGACCCGCTTGCCCTTCAGGTCTGCGGGTACCGCGATCCCGCGGTCCGTCCGGACAAGGATGTTAGTGTGAAAGAAGGTGCGCGAGGTGTAGACCGGCAACGCCACCCACCGTCGGTCGCCACGCGCAGTCGCTATGAAAAGCGATGACAGCGACATTTCCGAGATGTCGAAGTCTGCGTACTTCAGTTGCCGCCAGAACATCTCGGACGGATGGACAACGGTCGGGATCAGCCTGACGCCCTGCGGCTGGAAGCCCCCCTGTGCAATCGGCCGGGTCCGTTCGTTGTCTGAAAGCGCAATGCTGAGTGTCAATGTCTCCATGCCCGTTCCTTTGCTTGGTACTCGATCAGATGAGTTCTTCATGCCACCGCTGGCAAATTCGTATCGGACTGGCGGTTCACCCCCAGACAGCGAACCCCGCGCCGATACCCGTGCCGGCCGGAGTCCGGTGCAGCGGCAGATACTCTGACCACGTCACCGGCATCCCGTTCATCGCTCCGGCAGTCAAAACCCAGTTCAGGATCTCCGACGATCCAGAGTTCAGCGCGCACCGCGGCAAATTGCGCAGTACGCTTTGGTCCTGCGACGACAACGCTGCCATGACGCTGCGGTCCAGCTCTTCATCGACCACGAAATGGCTCAGTCCACCCGAGGCCACGATGGCGACCCGAAGCGCACTGTTGTCGGCCTCGACGACCTGACGCAGGCGCTGCCCGATGTCATGACAGCGGGCAGCAGTGGGCACATTCGGAGGGAAATAGGTGTTCAGCAAGATCGGCACCATCGGGATGGCACGCTCACGGTACAGCCGTTTGGCGATGAAGCCGAACGCATGCCCCAGGCCGGCCTTGGCGTCTTGACCTGAGTCGGCTACGGCAGTCACGTCGACGCCCTGGTCGATCAGACCGTGGATCAAAGCCCGTGCGAATTGGGCGTGTCCCGGCAGGGAGTGTCTGGCGTCCATCAGGTAACCCTTGCCCGCCTTCAGCACCCAGTCCGGTGAACCCTCGCGCCCAAAAGCATCGCTGGTGATCAGCGTATCGTTGTGGCAAATCGCGAAGGCCGGCTGGTTGCTCGGACTGAACAGCTCGCCCTGGTCGTCCCCCACCACCAGCACCACGTCCGGGCGGGCTGCGTCCAGGGCGCTGGCCAGCCGGTCGAGTGCCGCTTCACACAACGCTGCCTTGCGCACCAACTCCTCTTGCCGGGATGCTTCGGCATACTTCGGCCCCACCTCTGCCAGCAGTTCCTCATATCCCAGGTGCCGGCCATCGGAGAGATTCAGTTTTGGATTGGCCCTGTCGGCGTCGGCACGCAGACGCCAATCATCGCTGTGCAAGGTGAACAGCGGGGTGTGTGATGTGGCAAGCCCGAGGACGATGTTAGCCATGCAGACAACCTAAACTTGTGGTGAGAGTTGGTAGATATCTAGCGTCCGTTCCCCCACGACGAGCCGTTCGACGATGGCAAGCTCCTCTTTCTCGCGCTGGATTCCGGCGGTGATGACTCTTTCTGCGTCGGCCCGCGCGATGATCACCACGCCGTCTGCATCTGCCACCAGAAGGTCGCCCGTCTGCACCGGGACACCGCCCATCACGACGGATTGGCCGATCGATCCGGCACCGTCGGGCCGCTTGCTGGTTCCCTGGATGCAGACGTTGGCGGCGAACACTGGCCAGTCGAGCCTGCGCAGTTCTTCGGAATCGCGTACGCCCCCCTCGGTGACGAACCCGGCCAGGCCGCGCGCGCGGGCGGCATTTGCCATGATCCCTCCCCAGTAGCCGGCTTCGTCATCGGCGCCACAGGCGTGCACCAGCACGGCCCCGGTCGGGGCTGCGTAGATCGCACGGTGCAGCCACAGGTTGTCGCATGCCGGCCCCACCACCACGAAGGCCGTGGCCGCGATGCGCCAGTCGTGCCGCAGGGGCTTGATCGCCGATGGCAAGGCGCCTTTCTTGCCTCCGGCCTCGTGCAGGGTGGCGCTACCCAGCGCGCGGGCCGTCTCCAGCAGGTCGATGGAAATTGCCGTGCCGTCCGTGTGCGTCATGGCGCCACCTTGGTCTGGAGAACATGGTAGCCCTGCTTCTTGCGCGCAAGATCGAGCCGTTCACCGCGTTCCACCGCCGCCCGGATGCGGTCTTCTGCCTGCTCGATTTGGGTCGCAACATCGGCTACTTCGGTGATCCTTTCCTTGGGCACCACCACGACACCGTCCCAATCGCCCAGCATGAAATCACCCGGGTCGACGCGCACACCACCGATCGAGATACTGACCTGCATGGCGTCGACGGCCACGCGGTCCTTGCCGGTGCGCATATGGCTGGCGCGCGCAAAGATCGGGTACTTGAGTTCGATGGCACGCGGCGCATCGCGGCATACGCCGTCGATGACGGTTCCGCCCAGGCCCTTGCGACTGGCAACAATGGTCAAGATGTCGCCCCACACGGTAGCGTCCATCCGCTGCTGGTTGTCCAGGGCCACCACCGTGCCGGTTTCCAGATCGTCGATGTAATCGCCGACCGTGCCACCGCGGGTGCCACACGGCACATACCGCACCGTGAACGCCGGCCCGGCGAGACGAAACAGGGGGTCAAGCGGCTTGATGCCCAGACACTGCCCGGCAATGCCCAGTTTGTCCAAGGCATCGGATACCGTGGTGGTATCCATGCGGCTCAATGCGCGAATGGCGTCTGCAGTCATCGTTCAACCCTTCAACATGCTTTCGTACTGGTGGCTCATCACGACGGCCACGGATTCGCCCTTGCGCACGCGGTCCAGCATCTGCTGTTCGCGCGCTGCCAGGCCTTCGGCTGTGTCGATCACCTCCTCGATGCGCGCGGCAGGCACAAACACGACGCCGCTGCTGTCTGCCAGCACCCAGTCGCCGGGATGCACCCGGATGCCGCGCACGACGATCGGCTCCTGGCAGGCGGTTTCCATGACGCGCCCGCGTGCGGTTGCTGGAACCGCACCAGCGGCGAAGATCGGAAAGTCAAAATCGATGGCCTCGTCGATGTCACGGCAAACGCCGTCCACCACAACGCCTTCGATGCCTTTGGTCTTTGCAGCAAAGGACAGGATGCCACCCCATCCCGCGGCCTGCGCATGTGCATGGTGCTCGACCACAATCACATCGCCCGGCCCGCCTTGTTCGACCGCCGCCGTGCAAAGGTGCCTTGGTGCAACACCACCCTGTGCCGGCCCGAGCGTGACGGTGATGACACGACCCGCAACGCGGCTGCGACCGCCGGCCAGGCGCGAGAGACCAAATGCAACACCCCGGATCTGCAGACGGTCGAGTGCATCCGACAGGACACAGGTGTCGATCTTCGCCAACCGCGCAGTCCACTCGGATCCCGGGGCGCGCGGGGCATCCGCTTTCGTGTTGGTGGTACCGCTCATTTGTAGTTCTTGAAGCGGGTGTACAGGCGTGCGCAGTTGCATTCGAAAATATTCTCCCTGTCCTTCTCGGTCAGAAAGTCGATGCTTTCGATCACGGGCTTGAGGTCATCGAAGTTTCGGCCGGTCTTGGGGTTCGGCGCACTGCCGGTGCCCGGGTTCTCGGTGGCAAACAGAACCCGGTCCGGCCCCACAA
This sequence comes from Rhodoferax sp., assembly GCA_031416855.1. GTDB lineage: Bacteria > Pseudomonadota > Gammaproteobacteria > Burkholderiales > Burkholderiaceae_C > CAISIP01. The sequence continues at coordinate 13,832 of JANOUM010000034.1, forward strand.
CCTTGAACAGCAGCTCCAATGCGTCCTTGTCGTAGGTGGTGGTGTCAAAGTGCAGCCGCTTCATCTTGTCGTCGAAGTACTCACCCCCATTGCGCACGGTCCAGGCCCGGAATCGACCCATGTGGTAGGGAATAGCGCCACCACCATGCGGCACGATCAACTTGAGATTTGGAAAACGCTCGAATACATCCGATGACAACAACGAAATGATGGCGTTGCTCTCCTCGTTGATGAATTTCAGCGTGTAACTTTCCCTTGGCTGGCAACTGCCTGCCGAATGGATCAGCGCAGGGACATCCAGCTCGCACAACTTCTCGTACAGGGGGAACCAGAACTCTTCTCCGAGCCCGGGAGGTGGCATGCCATCCCCTTCCATCGGGTCCGGGTTGAGCAGGCATCCGATGAAGCCCTGTTCCTTGACGCGGAACTCCAGTTCGGGGAGGCAGTTCATCGGTGACGTGTCCCGGTACTGGGGCAGGCCGGCAACGCCGCGAAATCGCGTCGGGAACATCTGCACCGTCCGGTGGACGAGGTCATTCATGTGGCTGGCCCACAGTGCCGGCACTTTCGCAGGCTTGACCGAATGCATCTGCATGTAGGGCCGCGGCGACAGAAACTGGATGTCCGTCCCGACCTTGTCCATGATGTCGACGATGGATTGGCCGGCCTTGCGAACCCCCTCGTCGGTCAAGACCGGCGAGGCACCGGGATTGGCGCGGCTTGCCACCAGCTCGGCCATGTATTTGTAGCTGTCAGACGGCAGGACGACGTGGGCGTGGGAATCGATGATCAATGGCATGGGATGACTCGCTTTTTAGGATCGTAAAAAAATCTTCAGGAAATGACGGCAACCACTTCAATCTGCAGCAGCATGCCTCCGCGCAGGTCATGGACCACCGTATGGCGGGCGGGGCGGTCATGGGGATCCGGAAAATACTTGAGCCACTGCGCGTTGACGGCCGGGCGGGCCGATTCATCCTTGATGAATACGGTCATCCGCGCCAGATGGTCCAGCGTCGCGCCACCGGCGGCAAGCAGGCTGATCATGTTGTCGAAGGCGAACTTCGCCTGCAGGCCCACGTCTTCCGGCAGTGTGTCGGTGGCGGGATCCTTGCCCATGATGCCCGACGAGAAGATCATGTTGCCGACCCGCGCGCCCATGGGGATGGGCGCATTTCCGTGTGTGACACCTGGGACCTCCAGGGATCGTCCTTTTCTGGTACTCATGTCGTATTCCTTTAATGTGAGCAATGCATATTGACTGGATGATAAGGCTGCAGAATCAGCCCGCCCGGAGCCCGGACCTGCTGCGCCGGCTTTGCACCCGGGGCCCCCTGGCGGCCTGTATTTGCAGCCCATGTGGCGCGTCTCAGGCCTCACCTACCAACCGGCAGTAATAGCGCCAATACGGGGTTTGGCTGCCCTCCTGCAGTTCCTCGAACGAAAGCATGTCCTCCTGCGATATCGGCTGCGGGTCTCCCAGAAGGTATGCCCTGTAGTTGATGTCGGCCATTTCGTTCAGACGTATGGCCGTCAGGGTAGCATCCTCGACCGAGGTGCCGCAGGTGGTGATGCCGTGACCGCGCATGAGGCAGGCCTTGGAGGAGCGAATGGCATCGGCCAGGCTCTTGCCACGGGCCTCATCGCTGATCAGGATGCTGCTGGGGAACGAAGAGAGTTCTTTCTGCACCAGGCGCAGGCATGCCGGATCGTAGGCGCCGAACAGCGGCAACAGCGGCTTGTTGCAGATGGTGAAGAGCATCACGGTAGCCGGGTGCGCATGCAGCACGGCACGCAACTCGGGCCGGGCCTTGAAGAGACAGGTATGGATGAATACTTCCTTGGGGACGTCCAGATCGGCCCGGCCCTCTACCTTGCGCCCGTCAAAGTCCACCAGAATGATGTCGTCTGGCGCGGTGAAGCGGATACCCGACTCCCCGGGCCCGCGGGCGCGAATCAGCAACAGATCCTCGCCGGGCAACCGCTGGCTGATATGCCCGAAGGTGCTCTTGGTCACGTCCAGCTTGCCCATCACGCGGCAGGCCTTGGCGAGCAGTTCGCGCTCGGGCAACAGGCGTTGGTACATCGACGTCATCATCGCGCTCCCGACCGGCGCATCAGACCGCCGCTTCCAGGTCTTGCGGCGATGCCGCCCTGGGCAGTCCGAACGGCTCATGGAACACGTCCAGATCGACCAGGTGGTTCTTTTCGGGGTCACGTATGACACCCATCGGATCGCCGCCTTCACGCACGATATTGATCTGCTCCTTGAGTAGGCGGCGCAGTATGGCAATGCCGCGGTCGGAAACCCCCAGGTGTTCGCGCGACCTGTCCGTCAGGCCCCCCTGTGCCTCCCAGGCCATGGCATCCTGCGCGGTCACGATGCGGAAGTCGTACCTGCCCTCCTCGTCTTTGAGGGTGCAGTGCTCGAAGGGCACATCGGCATCGGGGGCCGTTACCGTTTGCTGGGACGGCATGAAGTTGACGTGGAACACGCGGGTGTGGGTGTCATCGATCGGCATCCGGAACTGCATGTTGTGCATGTACTTGAGCCGGGTGTCTGCCTCGGTAAATGTCTTGACCACATCGTAGCCCTGGGCCCTGACCACATCGAGCCCCAGCACCAGGCGCAGGATGGTCGGGAACACCAGCGGATGCTGTTCACTCTGCGGCGGATCGCCGGGGTTTCGGCCAGCGGTCACGCGCACCTTCTGGATGCCGTACTCGAACCGCACGAAATCATGTTTCTCCTGGTATTGCGAGCGCACGCCCAACGCGGCGAAACGCGCTTCATCGGCTTTGCCCTTGTCGGAGCCAAACCCTCCGTGCAGCCAGTACAGATGGGCGGGATCGACCGAATTCTCCATGGGCTGCAGCCAGTTGCAATTGATGACCGACTCGATCACCCCCCATCGCCTGCCGTCCTCGCGCGCCAGCACGTCCCAGCGTGGCAACAGCGGCACCGGCGACGGGCCCAGGTAGGCGAACAGGAGCCCGCCCAATTTGCGCACCGGATAGGCTTTCTGGGTGATGCGGTCCTTGTAGGTACTGCCTTCGGGCTCCGCAGGCTGCTCCAGGCAGCGCCCGCTGGGGCCGAACTTCCAGCCGTGGTAGGGGCAGCGGATGCCCTCGGCGTCGACCCTGCCGTGGTACAGCGAGGCCAGGCGGTGCGCACATTGCTCCTCCACGAGACCATATTCGATGGGAGCTCCGGCGTTTGCCTGGCGCAGTTGGAACAGAACCAGGTCTTCGCCGAGAACGCGCACGCGCTTGATCGGACTGGCCTCGCTCAACTCGCATGCCGCCGCCACCGGATGCCAGTAACGGCGCAGCAATTCGCCCGCCGGCGTGCCAGCACCCACACGGGTCATCGATTCGTTTTCCTCTTTGGAGATCATGGATCTGTCCTTTTCAAGCGCTGGTACGACGGGGCGAACGGGTGTCAGGGCACCAGAGTTGCCTTGTTGCGGGCGTAGGTTTCACGAATGGTCTTCGAGAACTGCTCGGTCGATTCGAACACCGGCAAGTTACCCAGTCGCCCGATTACCTCGCGGTACTCCGCAGATCGCACGACCGTCTGGACGTCGGTTTCGATCCTTTTGATCAGCGCCGGCGACATCTTCGCCGGGCCCATCACGCCCATCCAGAAGGAAAAATTGAACCCCGGAAATCCCTGTTCAGCAACAGACGGGACATCCGGCACCTGCGGCACACGGTCATGCGTACTGACCGCGAGGCCGATCAACTGCCCGGACTTGATGAACGGCAACGCGGTGGACACGGCCAGCCAGGCTGCCTGAACCTCACCGGTCACGACCGCCTGCAGGGCCGGGGCGCCTCCCTTGTACGGGATTTCATTGAGCTTGGTGCCCGTCGCCTTCATCATGTATTCCATCATCATGTGGTGCGACTCGCCCCTGCCGCTGGAGGCATAGTCCAGTGCACCCGGCTTGGCCTTTGCAGCTGCGACCAGGTCCTTGAATGTCTTGTGCTGCGACTGCACGCCCACCACGAGGATGTTCGGAATGACCACCGTCATGGCAATCGGCGCCAGGTCCACGAGCGGGTCGTAGGCCAACTTGTCGCGCAAGAATGGCAAGACGGTGAGTACACCCGGGCTGGCCAGAAACAGCGTCGTGCCATCAGGCGCCGCGCGCACCGTCTGCTCGGCACCGATCGAGCCGGACGCGCCCGCCTGGTTCTCGACGATCACGGTCTGGTTCCAGACGCCCTGCAAGCCTTTGGCAATGGCGCGACCGATCAGGTCGCCTGCGCCACCGGGAGGAAATGTCACGATGACCTTGACCTGCTTGCCGGGAGCGGGGGCATCGGCTTGCGCCAGGGCGGCACCGGTGCCCAAGCAACCGGCGAGCAACAACAGCGCAGGCGCACGAACGCGCAGGGAGTGGAAACAGGAACGGAACAACTGATGCGACATAAGGGTCTCCTGGTTTTTTCTGTCAATGAACTACCGCTGCAGGGTCGAACACTCGTACGCCCTACGACGGCAAAGAAGCCGCCACCTGGTGCGACAGGTGGATTTCCCGTCGTTCCAGGGCTGACTGCATGATGGCCAGGCAGACCTCCAGGGTTGCCATGCCCCATGGCCCCGAATGCTGCACCGGCTTGTCGTGCACGACCGCGTTGTAGAGCTCTTCGAGCTCGGCACTGCGGCCAGAGACCGGATTGGCATTGCCGATCAAGGGCACGTCTTCAGTGCCCTTGTCGTTGTGGATGAATATGCCGAAGGGAGACTGCCGAAGGTCGCCGCGCTCGCAGGAGACGATCAACATGCCGAGGTCATTGGGTACCCAGGGTTGCTTGACCGCACGGCCGGCTGCGATGACACGTTCGTCGGAGCCCCCGATGCGCAGGCTGTCCTTGGCGCGGTCCTGGTCGGAGCTGCCATCGAGCAGCTGCTTTCGCACCTGGATCCGCTCCTCGACCGTGAAGTGGTGGTTCTGGTTGCCCCAGGGTACGAGTTCCGCGCCGACAAAATAGCCGTAGCCGTTGTGCATCAATGTGGCTGGCGTGCCGTCCTCAAACTCCATGAAGGCCGAGTAATAGCCGGGAATGGAGCGGCCCTTGAACCACTGGCCGGTCGTGCCGCGTACGCTCCTGACCAGACCGCCGCCCAGCAGGCGAAGCGTGTCTACCTGGTGGGGCGCCTGCCGGAACGGCACCCCGCCACCCTGGTTGATGTCCAGCTCGTCGGCCGAACGCGGGCGAAGCATCCAGTCCGAATAGGCCCAGACATGCATGGCGCACACACGCCCCACTGCGCCCGACAGGATGATGCTGCGCATGGTGCGGATGTTCGGCAGAAAACTCTGGGTGTGGCCACAAATCAGCTTGATGTTGTGCTTGATGGAGGCCTCGATCATGGCCTCGGCTTCCTGCATCGTGGTCGCCATCGGCTTTTCCACGACCACATGTTTGCCATGTTGCGCCGCGATGATGGTGTGCGCCGCGTGGAACCGGTTGGGGGTCGCTATCCAGACCGCTTCGACCTCCGGGTCGGCGCACAGCGCTTCGATGCTGGTATAGGTCTTGCCTCCGTAGCGTTGTCTGAATACTTCCAGGATCCGGGGGTTGATGTCCGCCGCCGCAACCAGCTCCATGCGACCGAAGCTTTCCATCGCTGGCAGAATCTCGGCGGCACCCACGCCGACGCCCACCACGCCTACGCGCAATTTGCGATCGCCCAAAGCACCAATTGGTGATGCGTTCATCGTGTCGTCCTCGGCCGGAATCCGGCTGCGTTTTATCGGGGAACCTCATGCATCAACCGTTCAGAAGGGCTCCACCATTTCCACGTTTTATTCTAGACTCGTGTCAAGGACAGCACATCTGAAACGTTCTTTCGAAACAAGAGAAAAACTAAAGTGTCATCGCCATGAATCAACTCCGAAATCTGTTGGGCCCGCTGCGGGTACTGGACGCGATGGTCAGGGCTGGCGGAATCGCCCGTGCGGCGGCCCAATTGCATGTCACACCGGGGGCGGTAAGCCAGCAACTCAAGCAGTTGGAGGGCGCCCTGGGCGTCGCGTTGTTCACCAAGGTCGGGCGTTCGCTGGAGCCAACAACTGCAGGCAAGCAATTGGCGCTGCGCCTGGCCGACCTGTTCGACCGCATCGAGGCAGTCATTGCAGAAACCACCGTGCTGGCCCGGGAGCAGCGCCTGCGGGTCAAGGTCAGCCCCGATTTCGCTGTCAAGTGGCTCATGCCCCGGTTGGCCGGCTTTTACGCCGCACACGGTGACATCGACCTGGACATTGCGACCAGCAGTCGAGCGGACGACGTGCATCTGGACAACGCCGATTTCGTGATCCGCTTCGGTAATGGGGAATGGGAGGACGTGCACTCCGATTTGTTGTTCATGAACGAACTGGTTCCGGTGTGCGCTCCGGCGCTGGCCGCCTCCATTCGCGTGCCTCGCGACGTGCTGAACTTCAAACTGATCCACTCGATGCGCCGACCGGAAGCCTGGCCAGCGTGGTTGGCCACGGTCGGCCTGGGCCTGGAGCCCTCGTCGCGGACCATGGCGCTGGCGAACTCGACCCTGTGCATCCAGGCGGCGGCCGACGGGCTTGGTATCGCGATCAGCCCCAGTGCCTACCTGACGCAGGATATCCAAAGCGGGCGCGTTGTCGTACCGCTGGATCAGGTGGCGCACACCGGCGTGGGGATGTATCTTGTCTGCGATCCGCGCAAGCTCGAGACCCGCCCCTGCCGTGACTTTCGGGAATGGATGCGCACGGTCTGCGGGCCCGTGGGTACAGGAACATCAGTGCATTCGCCGGACGATGTAGCTTAGGCTGCGGCCTGGCTGGCGTAAGTCGCATGCGGCATCTCTGTCAATAACCAGCACGCGTCATCGGCGTGCAGCGGATTCGACCGAGGCGTCAAGCGCTGCCCTCGCAGTCTCTGCGGCGATGCCCTTCCCCCTCCGAGCCGTACCAAGACAGGAAATCCAACCACCCGAGCCCAGATCTCGCACCTCCGACCATGCGCAGCCACCCTCAAAACCCGCACTCTGCCTGCGCCGCAACGAACTGCCTGGTGCCATCTGCACCCCCTCGGTGAGGAACGCAATGATGCGCATGTTGCCGCCGCACAGCCGACACACCAGCGGAAAAGCCTCGTAGATGCGCGCGAACAGCACCGCCCAGAGGTAGTGCTTGGCGACGCTGCGTCAGGGGCTAAATCTTGAACGCTTCGAGCGACTCAGGCGCAAACAATTCGCGTGGCTCGAGCAAACGCTTGGAAAGCCCCTGCTCGAAGTGGTAGCGCAAAAAGGTACGCAACGTGGCTTCGTTCTTTTCGAATCCATAGGGCCAGAAATCTTCACCCATTTCGCGCTTGACTTGCTCGACGTGCGATGTCAGCCACGGCAGCATGGTCTTGAGCGCGGCAGTCTCATACAGGTCTGCATAGCTGCGGCGCTGTGATTCCCAAAGCGCCTTCATCATCGACTGTGCGATCCAGCGGTTGGCCTCGTAGACATCGCGCCGCAGAGCCACCGTGTGCATGATCGGAAATATGCCGGTTTCCTTGAAATAGTTGCGCTCGACTGACTCGTAGTTTTCAAATAAGCGTTTTACCCTGCCGCCGCCTTTGAGAAAACTGGACGGCATGCGTGCGGTGTACAAGGCGTCGATCTCGCCGTCCAGCAGCATTTGCGCCAGCGTCTGCTCAGGACCGATGCTCTGCACCTTGATGTTGGCAGGAAGATCTAGCTTGAGTTTTTCGGATCGGCCAGGCTCTTCTTCGCCGCCGGTGAAATAGGTCACGCTGTCGACCGGCACGCCGTAGTGGTCGGACAGGATGCCGCGTATCCACATCGGCGCAGTCATCTGGTACTCGGGGTTGCCGACGCGTTTGCCAATCAGGTCTTTTGCCTCGCGGATACCTGAACCCGCGTTCACGTAGATGCACGAGTGCCGGAAAAAACGCGACGGGAACACCGGTATTGCCACGAACGGACGAGCCGGATTGAACATCGACACGGTGTAGGACGACAGCGACAGCTCGGCCACCTCGAACTCCTTGTGCCGCAACATGCGGAAAAAGGTTTCCTCCACCGGCATGTTGAGATAGTTCAGGTCGATCCCGTCTGGCACCACGCTGCCGTCCATCAGCGCGCGGGTGCGGTCGTAGTTCCAGCAGCCGAAAGTCAGTTTTAGTTTTGACATACGCTGTTCACTCGGGCTTGATGCCTGCAACCTTGATGGCCTTGGACAAGCGTTCGATTTCACCCTGTAGTGCATTGGCGTATTCGGTTGGTTTGCTACCTACCGGTTCAACGCCTGCGATATCGAGTGCTTGTGCAGTCTCCGAATTGCGCACGACTTTCTCCACTTCCGCGCTGATGCGTTCTACGATGGCCGGCGGCGTGCCGGTCGGGGCCAGCAGCCCCACGACAACAGCAAAGTCGAAGCCGGGAATGATTTCTGCAATCACAGAAACACTGGGAGCCAGGCTCGAACGCTGAGGTGAATTGCTCGCAATCAACCTGGCCTGGTTGGCCTTCACGAAACCCGCGACCGATGGCAGGGCGGTGACCACGGAGTCCACCTGACCGCCGATCAATGCCGGCACCGACTGCCCTGAGCCCTTGAAAGGGATATGTTGAATATTGAGGCCCAGCGCGGCCTTCATGGCTTCCATTGTCAAGTGATGGGTACTGCCGACTCCCGAAGAGCCATAGGTCAGCGTGCCAGGCTTGGCCTTGGCGAGCGCGATGTACTCCTGCAACGAACTGACGCCGATCTTGGGATGCACAGCCAGGTAGAGCGGGGAACGGCCAATCAGCGATACCGGAACGAAATCTCGCTTGAAGTCGTAGCTCAGGTTCTTGTAAATCGCCGGGTTGATAGAAAACATCGATCCGTCAGTTACCAGAAAGGTATAGCCGTCGGCTGGCGACGCCGCCAGCGCCTGAGCGGCCACGACGCCATTTGCCCCCGGTTTGTTATCGACTATGACCGACTGGCCGAGCCGCTCTCCGAGCCGCTGGGCAACGATGCGCGCCACGGTGTCCGGCAGTCCCCCGGCCGAGTACGGCACGATGAACCTGATCGACTTGTTGGGATATCCAGCCTGTGCAATAGCCGACAACGGAAAGCCGATGGCACCGGCTGCGAACAGCGTGGAGGTCAGAAGAAGGGTCCGGCGTTGGTTCATGGCAAATCTCCAAGTTGCATTAATAAGACCGAGCGTGCTGTCGCAGGGCAGCTACTAGGCGGGAGTCGAATACGAGGGCTCCAGCGCAGGGGCGCCGGTATCCTCCCACACATAGGAAGCCGGGAAAACCCGCCAGTCGGTGGTCTTGGGTATGATCGCCTGGAACGCGCACACGACCGCAGGGATGGCGGAGGCACCGGTGCCAATGGCTGGGTCGCCGCGGTCAAACGCGCCTACCGCCTCAAGCATCTGCTTGCGGAACTC
>JANOUM010000035.1:0-2100 GCA_031416855.1 Rhodoferax sp.
GAAGGCCCCTTCGGTCGAACCGTCTGATGCTGCGGGCGGTTCAGGCCGCTCCGGCCTCGGGGCTGGCCAGGGCGATCTTGCTGAAGCCGCTGTCCACATAGGTGATCTCGGCCGTCACGCCGGCGGCCAGGTCACTCAGCAAAAAAGCGGCGACGTTGCCGACGTCCTCGATGGTCACGTTGCGGCGCATGGGCGCTGCAGCCGACACCATGCCCAGCAGCTTGCCGAAGTCCTTGATGCCGCTGGCCGCCAGGGTCTTGATCGGGCCGGCGCTGATGCCGTTGACGCGCATGCCGCGCGGCCCCAGCGCCTCGGCCAGGTAGCGTACCGAGGCTTCGAGCGAGGCCTTCGCCAGGCCCATGGTGTTGTAGTTGGGGATGATGCGCTCCGAGCCCATGTAGGTCAGCGTCAGCAAGGCCGCACGCGGGCTGAGATAAGGCAGGGCGGCTTTGGCCATCGCTGGAAAGCTGTAAGCGCTGATGTCGTGGGCAATGCGGTAGTTCTCGCGGCTCAGGCCGTCGAGGAAGTTGCCGGCGATCGCCTCGCGAGGGGCAAAACCGATGCTGTGCACAAAGCCGTCGAAGCTCGGCCAGGTCTGGGCCAGGTCGGCAAACAGTCGGTCGATCTGGGCGTCGTCACCCACGTCGCAATCGAAGATCAGTCTGGAGCCGAAGTCGGCGGCGAACTCGGTGATGCGCTCCTTGAAGCGCTCACCGACGTAGCTGAAGGCCAGTTCGGCACCCTGGACATGGCAGGCCTTGGCAATTCCGTAGGCGATCGAGCGGTTGCTCAGCACGCCCGTGATCAGCAGTTTTTTGCCAGCAAGAAAACCCATTCAGTAGTCTCCACGAAAAATCCTGCAGAATTGTCGCATGCGCCGTTTGTTATGTTGTTGCTTGGTTGGAGTGTCGTTGCCCGCATGGGCGGCGTACGGGTATGCACTGTGGGGCGACCTCCAATACCCGGCGAACTTCACCCATTTCGACTACGTGAACCCCGCCGCACCCAAACGCGGCGAACTGCGCCTGGTCAGCAACCTGCGCGTGTCCACTTTCGACAAGTACAACCCGTTCACGATCAAAGGCAATGCGCCGGCCTACCTGTCGGGCCTGATGTTTGACACGCTGCTGGTCGGGTCGCTGGACGAGACGGCGTCCGGCTACGGGTTGCTGGCCGAGGATGTGGCGGTTGCCGCCGATGGCCTGTCGGCCACTTTCCGGCTGCGTTCGCAGGCGCGTTTCCACAACGGCGACCCGGTGCTGGCGGCCGACGTCAAGCACAGCTACGACACCCTGATGGGGCCGTTCACCGCACCGGGCTACAAGAACTTGCTGGAAGATGTCGCCGGCATTGACGTGTTGGATGAACTCAGCGTGCGTTACCGTTTCAAGAAGCCGAACCGCGAATTGCCGCTCACCGTCGGTGGCCTGCCGGTTTTCAGCCGTAAGTGGGGCATGGAGAACGGCAAGGCCAAGCCCTTCGACCAGGTGGTGATGGACATCCCGGTCGGCAGCGGTCCGTACCGGATCGGGCCGGTGAAGTTTGGCCGCGACATCACCTATGTACGTGATGCCGGCTATTGGGCGAAAGACCTGAACGTGCGCCGCGGCACCGGCAACTTCGAGCGCATCACGGTCAAGATCTACAAGGACAACACGGCGCGGCTGGAGGCGCTCAAGGCCGGAGAGTTCGACCTGATGCGGTTCTTTTCTGCCGGTGACTGGGCCCGGCGCGTCAATGGCAAGCGCTTCGATACCGGTGAACTGGTCAAGGCGGAGTTCAAGCACCGCCTGCCGTCTGGTTTCCAGAGTTATGTGCTCAACACGCGGCGCGACAAGTTCAAGGACGTGCGCGTGCGCGAGGCCCTGGGCCTGGCGCTGGACTACGAGTGGATGAACCGCCAAATGTTCTACAACTCCTACCAGCGGGTCAACGGCCTGTTCGGTAATACCGATTGCGAGGCCAAGGGCACACCTGGAGCGGAAGAGTTGGCGCTGCTGGAGCCGTTGCGCGCGTCGGTGCCGCCGGCGGTGTTCGGGCCGATGACCGTCGCGCCTCGCACCGACGGCACGTCGTCGCTGCGCGCGAACCTGCGCCGGG
>JANOUM010000036.1:0-4300 GCA_031416855.1 Rhodoferax sp.
GGTTCGGTTGCTGTGGATGCGCCGGTCTTGGCCATGCTCAAGGCCGCGTGCAGCGGCGGACGGATCACCACCGGGTTCGGGTTGGCGGCGCTGCCGGCGGCACACTGGTTGGCCACCGCGCCTTCGACACATACCACCCAGCCATTGTTCCAGCTAACGCTCGACACACAATCGGTGCCGGCTGCGTTGCGCGCACACACCAGCACGCGAGTATTGCGCTTTATCGCCTCGCCACGCGCCTGGTTCAAATCACCCAACACCAGCGAGGCGGCCGAGGATTGGCGCAGGTTATAGATGATGTCCCTGAAAGACGGGACGGCGATGGTGGCCAGGAGACCGGCAATCGAGAGCACGATCAGCAGTTCGATGAGGGTCACACCACGCTGGGCCAGCGCACCGCGAAGGACACCATGCCCCACCGAAGGCGCCGACGCAACAGGCAAACCAACGGCCGCAAAAAAATCGGCGGTGAGAGTTCTCGGGTACATGACCGCCAGATTAGCCCGAGCCCGCACGCCGTGGTGGTGCTGGCCGACGAGCGGCGGCAAGCAGCCGTCAAACGGTCGCGTGCATGGCGCAGACGGCCGTCAGAATCAAACTCCTATGCCGTACCCCGTCTATGTTTCCTGCGTGTCCACCGCCCTTGTGTGTGCGGGCCGGATGGCAGCCGCACTGCTTTGTAGCCTGGCCCTGGACAGCCTGGCGCAGACACTGCCGGCGCCGCTGCGCGATCCGCTGGCCGCCCTGCGCGCCCAGGCACAGGCGGCGCGCCTGAGCAGCATTCCCGTGCCGCCCGTCGGTGTGCGCGAAATGGCGTGGAGCCAGCTCTCGCCGGCGGGATGGAACGCGCAACAAACCCTGGACCGGCTGGGTGTGGCCCAGCTGCAGGACGACGACCCGGCGGCCCCCGCCATCATGGCCGAAGTCCGGCGCGCCTGGCAGCAGGCACCGGCAGCGACCAACCTGGGCCCGATGCCGGTGCGGCTGACCGGGTTTCCGGTGATGCCCGATGACGCCAGTGCTCCGACCAGGGAGATTATTCTTGCGCCGTATTACGGCGCCTGCGTGCACAGCCCGACGCCACCGCCGAATCAGATGGTCCTGGTGACGCTGGCCCAGCCATTGCCCAGGGACAGGTACCAGTATCCGATCTGGGTCACCGGCAGCCTGTCGGTCAAGCCAACCATCACACGGCAGGGGCGTGTGGCCTACCGAATGGTCGATGCCACCTGGGAGGCCTATCCGTACCAGAAGTACCCTATGCCTCCCTACCAGTTGCCACGCTGACACCTGCCGGCACCGGCCAACCCCTCGCCACCCACCGATGAACCACAACGACCATGGCCCCTGGATGCAGCGGGCACTGCAGCAAGCGGCGCTGGCTGTGGGAATCGCCGAACCCAACCCGCGCGTCGGCTGCGTGCTGGTCGACTCCAGCGGTGAGTTGCTGGGCCAGGGCCACACCCAAACCATCGGGGGTCCACACGCCGAGATCATGGCCCTGCGCGATGCGCAGTCGCGTGGCAAGGCCACCCTTGGTGCCACGGCCTACGTCACCCTGGAGCCCTGTTCGCACCACGGACGCACCGGCCCGTGTTGCGAGGCGCTGGTGGCGGCCGGTGTTGCGCGCGTGGTGGCGTCGCTGACCGACCCCAACCCGCTGGTCGGCGGAAAGGGTTTCGAGCGCCTGCGCGCAGCCGGGGTGGTGGTGGAAATCGGCCCGGGGGCCAAGGAATCGTACGAGCTCAATATCGGCTTCTTCAGCCGCATGCAGCGCGGCACGCCCTGGTTGCGCCTGAAGGTTGCTGCCTCGCTGGACGGCAAAACCGCGCTGGACAACGGCCAGAGCCAGTGGATCACGTCCGCCCAGGCGCGCGCCGACGGGCACGCCTGGCGCGCGCGCGCCGGCGCCATCCTGACCGGCATCGGAACCGTGCGCGAAGACGACCCCCGGCTCGATGTGCGGCTGGTTCCGTGCACGCGGCAACCCCCGCTGGTGCTGATCGACAGCCGGCTTGAGACACCGCCCGGCGCGCAGCTGTTCATCGAAGGCCGGCCGGTGTGGCTGTACGCGGCTGTGCGCGACGACACCCGCGCCCATGCGCTGGAACAGCGCGGCGCCGAAGTGCGTTATCTGCCCGGCCAGGAACCCGGCACCAGCCAGAAGGTCGACCTGCCGGCAGTGCTGCGCGACCTGGGCCGGCGCGGCGTGAACGAACTCCATGTGGAGGCCGGCCACAAACTCAATGGCTCGCTGCTGCGCGAGGGGCTGGTGGACGAATTGCTTGTATATATAGCGCCCCGGCTCATCGGCCAGGGCCGCGACATGGCCGCGTTCGGGCCGCTGGCCAGCCTGGACGACGCCCTGGCGCTGGAATTTGTGTCGAGCGCGATGGTCGGGCCCGACCTGCGGCTGCTTGCGCGGTTTGCGGGGCGGGGCCGCTTCTAGTCTGCCCAGGGATTAGCGCTTGCCCGCATCCGTATGACCGCCGTTGCGGAGGTGCTTGCCTTGCCAGGCAGCGAGTTCCAGAGGCCGGATGCCAAAACGAATTGCATTGCCCGGGTGCAAGGTTTTGAACTCCCCCAGCACCAGTTCAATAAAGTGTTTCCTGTCCGCAATTGTTACGGTGACAGGTGTTCTGGCGCGCACCGCTGTGTCCGTTGCCGGCTCGTCGTTGCGCACGATCGCCGCGACAACTTCGCTCAGTGCCTGCCTATACCGCAGCCGAAAAATGTCGGGTGGCACAAGGTTCTGTTTCACTGCCACGTATTGCTGACAGGAACGTTCATAGGCCCAGACGAAAACATCACGCAGCAACTCGACACGATTCAGTTCATATACGCCGATCATGGCATCCACGTAGGCCTGCTGCGGTACATCGATGAACGACAGCGGGCACAAGTTGTGGCGAATGAGCGGAATGTTCGCGGCGAGACGAGACACCCGCTTGTTGACGTCCTCAAAGGGTTGCAGGTAAGGCAAATGCACCATCAGGAAAAATGCCTGCTCGAACGGGTCGTGAATTTCCGCCGCCATCTGGATGACGATGCCAAACAACTCCTCCAGTCGCTGCGGCAAGGCCACCGGCAGATAGACACTGCCCCCGATCTCCACGGCCCGATGGCGTATGCGGCCACACGCAGTCGGGTCGGCCATCAAACCGTCCGACAGAAGGGCGTGCAGCGCAATGACGGTGCCCCGGGTCAGAGTTGCATGTTCAGGGTCGCGAACCAGGTACTCGATGGCATCCTTGTGGTTCAGGATCATCTGGGTTTCCAGCGCACCCTTCCCCTCGGCGGCTTGGCCGAATTCGATCAGGCGCTCGGTATCCAGACGGCTGTAGGTGTTGCCCTCCAACCGGGAGGAGGCCCAGGAAAGGTCAATCAGCAAGCGGTTGAGAATGTCGCGGGCAAAGGTGCCCGCCGGGGTGTGTTCTGCTGGTGAGCGCCCGAGTGCGTGCAGTTGATCGAGCAGACCGTGCGGCAGGTACCCGACTTGATTGGGGTGATAACACTCAAGAAACTCCAGCTTGTAGCCGACCGGCGGACGCAACTGGCGAGGTTGGCGCACGGTGGACTTGATCTCTTCGCCCTCAATGGAAGTGGGCACATAAACTTCGGCAGGCAGGTGCCCCTTGTTGCTTGCCCTTTCCTGGATGGATGCCGTGACAGGCCCTGGAGCGCGGCGATATCGCACCGAGCGCGACTTGCCAAACATCTCCAGCTGCCCTTGTTCGATCAGCGCAGACAGACGTCGCTGCAAACTGCGGCGCTGCAGGCTGCCCCCCATGGAGCGCAACAGGGCATCCATGCCGATCCCATCCTGATGTTTTGAAATCAGATCGAACAATCGGTTCAATTCCGCCTGCGGCGTGATTTTTGGCATGCGTTTTATTCCTTTTGAGCCACCACACGCCAGTATCGCGTCACTTTTTGTGACGTGCAAGTTTTTTTGCGACAGATTAAGTGTCGCGCTCTGCGCCGAAGTGCGTTATCTGCCCGGCCAGGAACCCGGCACCAGCCAGAAGGTCGACCAGCCGGCAGTGCTGCGCGACCTGGGCCGGCTCGGCGTGAACGAACTCCATGTGGAGGCCGGCCACAAACTCTATGGCTCGCTGCTGCGCGAGGGCCTGGTGGACGAACTGCTGGTCTATATGGCACCCAAACTGCTCGGCCAGGGCCGCGGTATGGCGAACATCGGCCCGTTCTCGTCGCTCGATCAGGCACTGGCGCTGGACTTCATCTCCAGCGCCATGGTCGGCCCCGACCTGCGCCTGTTGGCGCGCTTCGTCGGGCGCGA
>JANOUM010000037.1:0-5861 GCA_031416855.1 Rhodoferax sp.
ACGGCACTGGAGCGCGGTAAGTTTCCGAGCGGTCAGCCCGCATGCGATGATGCCGGTCATGCCCGCTCCGTATCCCTCGTTGGACGTCGCCGTTGTCATGCGCCGGGAGCGCGTCGAAGGCGCGGCTAGCCGCTGGCAGGCCTGGCGCTGGGTGCTGGCCGAGGTCGTCGCGGCGCAGGCCGGTTTTGGCGTGCAGCCGCGACTGCTGGTCAAGGACGACAACGAGGAGCGCTGGCTCCATCCAGGTCACACGGTCAGGCTGCTCAAGGACGATACCGAAGGTTATTACCTGAACGTCACCACTGCGGCGCCTTGCTGGTTCGTGATGTGGCGCATGGAAGAGGAGGCCTGCCTGGCAACCGAGCCGATCGCCGTGCCCCAGATCGTGACGCTGAGTTACCACGATGCCGGGCGCTGGCTCGACGCGCAGGAGACGGTCGAGCAGGTGCCGGCACCGCCCGACATCGTGGCCTGGCTGCAGGCCTTCATTGAGGAGAACCACGTGCCCGAGATCAAGCGGCGCAGGCGCCCCGAGAGTTTTCGTTCGCTGACCGATCGCTTTGGCAGTCCGGCGGCCGTCTCGACCGGCAAGCGCTCCGGCGATGCGGGCGGCGGCCATCGGACCGGTTCATGAGCAAGGCCGAAGGTGGATTTTTGGACCGCTGGTCGCGGCGCAAGCTGGAGCAGCGTGTGGCCCCGGCTGCAGCGGTGCCCGTGCCGATCGCCGATGCAGCCCGCGCGGGCGCGGTCCCGCTCGACGTTGCAGGCGAGCGCATCGCCGACGTTCAGACAGATGCACCGGCGCCACCCGACAGCGCAGCGGCACAGCGGTTGCCCACGCTGGCCGATGCTGAGCGCCTGACGCCCGACTCGGACTTCAAGCCCTTCGTGGCCCGCGGCGTGGCGCCCGGCGTGCGCAACGCCGCCATGAAGAAACTCTTCGCCGACCCACACTTCAACGTGATGGACGGGCTCGACACCTACATCGACGACTATTCCGTGTCCGATCCGATCCCGCTGGGGATGTTGCGCCAGATGGCCAGCGCCAAGTTCCTGAACCTGTTCGTCGACACCGACGCGGCGGCGGCGACGCCGGAATCTCCCGTACCTGCCGATGCGCCGAGGGTAGATGCCGATAGCGCCTGCGCGCAAATGCTGGCAGAGTTGCCGCAATCGCAGTTGCCGCAAGCGCATTTGCAGATCGCCCCTGCCACGCCTGAACAGGCGCAGGCGGCTTCACCCGTGCCCGAACCCCTGTTGACCCATATTGACCATGACCATCCTGATTTGCGACTGCAACCAGACCATGCCGCTGCAGCCGGCCGCCCTGGGCGCGGCCCTGCATGAGGATCTGACACTGCATTCGGCCCTGTGCCGGCGCCAGGCCGGCGCCTTCCAGCAAGCCGTGCGCTCCGGCGAAGATCTGGTCGTTGCGTGCACACAGGAAACGCGGCTGTTTGCCGAACTCGCGGCCCAGACCGAAGGCGCGCGGCCGGGGGCCGGGCAACCGATCCGTTTCGTCAATATCCGCGAGACCGGCGGCTGGAGCAAGGATGCCTCGCGGTCCATGCCGAAGATCGCGGCCCTGCTGGCGGTGGCGCAGGTGCCGGATCCGGAACCGGTGCCAACGGTCACGTTCAAGAGCGCCGGCCGGTTGTTGGTCATCGGGCCACTGGACGAGGCCGAGCGGCTCGCCGGGCTGCTGGACGATGTGCTTGACGTGACCCTGTTCGTGCAGGGCGAGGGCGCCGCGGGCGGGTCGCAGGAGCGGCGTTACCCGGTGCTCGCCGGTCGCATCGAGAAGCTGTCAGGCTGGCTCGGGGCGTTCGAATTGCGCTGGTTGCGCGACAACCCGATCGACCTGGATCTGTGCACGCGGTGCAACGCCTGTCTGCTGGCCTGCCCCGAGGGCGCCATCGGATTGGATTACCAGGTCGACGCGGCACAGTGCAAGGCGCACCGCAGTTGTGTCAAGGCCTGTACGGTGGCGGGTGCGATCGACTTCGCGCGCGAGCCGCAGGACCGGGGTGAAAACTTCGATCTGGTGCTCGACCTGCGCGCACCCTGGCAGCAGGGTCCGGTGGCCAGCCATTTTGTGCAGCATGCCCCACCCCAGGGCTATTTCAGGCTGGCCAACCCAGCTGCAGCGGGCCCGGCGGCGCTGTCCGAGATGCAAACCCTGCTCAGATTGCGCGCCCTTGTGGGCGAGTTCGAAAAGCCCCGGTTTTTCGTCTACAAGCAAAAGCTGTGTGCCCATAGCCGCAATATGCAAACTGGCTGCGACGCCTGCATCCGCGTCTGCTCGACCTCGGCCATCAGCAGCGAACCGGCGCGTCAGCAGGTAACGGTCAACCCGAACCTGTGCGTGGGCTGCGGTGCCTGCACCACGGTCTGTCCGAGCGGGGCATTGGCTTTCGCTTACCCCAGTGCCGTCGCGCAGGGCGTGCGTCTCAAGACACTGTTGTCGACCTACGCCCGCGCCGGCGGACGGGATGCCGCGGTGTTGCTGCACAGCGAGCAGGGCGGCGCGCTGATGGTGAACGACTTCGGTCGCGCCGCGCGGCTGGACGCGGCGATCCAGGGCATCCCGGCGCGCGTATTGCCGCTGGCACTGTGGCACACCGCGTCGACCGGGCTCGACCTGTGGTTGACGGCCATCGCGTATGGGGCGTCGCAGGTCTGGGTGCTGATGACCGACGAGGAGGCGCCCCAGTACCGCGACGCGGTGCGCGCGCAGATGGAGGTGGCCCAGGCGGTGATGCACGCCCTGGGATACACGGGCACGCATTTCGCGGTACTGGACGCCGGCCAGCCGCGCAGCTTCGCGCGGCTGGACACGCTGCTCCGGGCGCCCCCGGCGCGCGGCGTGGCGCGCCCGGCTGGCTTCGCTGTGCAGGCCGACAAGCGGGCGACGCTGGAACTGGCGCTGGCCCAACTCGCGGCGCAGGCGCCTGCGCCGGTGGACGAGATCGCGCTGGCTGCAGGTTCGCCGTTCGGTAGCCTGCAGATCGACAAGGACAAGTGCACCCTGTGCCTGAGCTGTGTCAGCGCCTGTCCGGCCCAGGCCCTGCAGGACAACCCGCTCATGCCGCAACTCGGTTTCATCGAAAAGAACTGCGTCCAGTGCGGGTTGTGCGTCACCACCTGTCCGGAAGACGCCCTTCAGCTCCAACCGCGTCTGCTGCTGACGCCGGAGCGCAAGCAGGCGCGCGTACTGCATGCCTCGCCGCCGTACGCCTGCATCCGCTGCAACAAGCCGTTCGGCACCCTCAAGGCAATCGAGTCGATGTTGGGCAAGTTGGCCGGCCATGCGATGTTCCAGGGCGAGGCCCTGCAACGGCTCAAGATGTGCGGGGACTGTCGCGTGATCGACCTCTATTCCGCATCCAACGAGACCCGGATCACCGACCTCTAGCAGCTGCCGACACCATGAACAACACTTCTGCCACGGTCCCTGGCCTGGTATTGGCCACTGGATCGGCCGCCCTTGACGAAGAGATTGCCCGGGCCGAGGTCTACGGCCTGCTGTCCGTGCTGTACTACACGGCACCTGCCCCGGCAGTGCTGTCGCAGTTACGGGTGGCGGTCACGGACAGCCCGGTGGCGGGCGGTTTCCTCGAGGCGCCGTGGGGCACGCTGGTGGCGCAGAGCCGCGCGCTCGACGACCAAGCCGTCGGCCTGGAATACAACGCCTTGTTCGGCGGGGTCGGCAAGCCGGAAGTCGCTCTCTTCGGCTCCCATTACTTGAGCGGTTTCCTCAACGAAAAACCGCTGGCGGCCCTGCGTGGCGACCTGGCGCGGCTGGGCTTGTCGCGGGTGGAGGCCATGTCCGATACCGAAGACCATGTCGCCTACCTGTGCGAGGTGATGCGTTACCTCATCGCCGGCGACGATGTGGCGACGGCCAACCTCGCGGCCCAGCGCCGCTTTTTCGGCGACCATGTCCAGCCCTGGGTGCTGCAGATGTGCGACGCCATCGAGCAGCACCCCCGCGCCTCGTTTTACGCCGCGCTGGCTGCCTTCACGCGCGCCTTCGTGGCGGTTGAAACCCAGGGCTTCGACCTGCTGGAGTGAACCGCGGGCGGCCGCGCCAGCTCAGGGGGCGCGCTGCAGTTCCTGCAGGGTATTGGCATTGGCAAAGGCCAGCGCGTCCTCGAACGGCACCACCGCACAGTGGTGCTGGGCCGCCCAGTGGTCGATCTTGCGCTGCCCGCCCTGGGTGAAACGGACCAGGCTTTCCAGCAATTCAGCCTTCATCAGGCAGAACAACGGTTGAACCTGCAGCATGTCCTTGTCGCGCGTGGCGGCCATCGCGATGTCGGCATTCTCCCGGACCAGCGCGCGCGCCAGCTGTTCCACCAAATCCAGCGGAAACAGCGGCGAGTCGCACGGCACGGTCACGAGGTAAGGCGTCTCGCACCGCTCCAGGCCGGTCAGAAAACCGGCCAACGGCCCCGCATAGTCGGCCAGCGTGTCGGGCCATACCGCGGTGCCCATTGATTCGTAGGCGCTCAGGTTGCGGTTGGCATTGACCATGGTCGCGCCCACCTGCGGCCCCAGGCGCAGCAGCGCCTGCAAGGCCATCGGCATGCCCATGTAGTTCTGCAGGCCCTTGTCGGAGCCACCCATGCGGCTGCTGCGGCCGCCTGCCAGGATCAGTCCGGTGATCTCGGAGATGTCGATCATGTGCGATGCTGCATTGGACAAGGGCAGATTCTCGCCGGTCGCCGCACCGCGCGCGCCGGGAGGGGTGGCCCTGTAATTCGTACGTGCCTCAATTGGTGCGCGCCAGGGGCAGGTTCAGCAGCAGGTTCTGCGGCTTGAGCCGCAGGCTGCCGTCGGGCTTCATCGACAGGCCGAGATAGACCGGCCGGCCGGCCAGATCGGCACGCATCTCGCCGGGCCGCTCGAAGTCGAGCCGGAACAGGCTGATCAACTGCCGCGTGCGGTCAGCATCGACCGGCCGTTCTTCGTACAGGTCGTTCAGCAAAGCCATCGATTCAATGTCGAGACCCACATGCCAGCACCAGGCCGGGTCCTCGATCTTCTGCACCGGCACGATGCGGACCGGCGGGCCCAGCAGGTGCGCCACCCAGCGCTCCAGCACCCGGGCCAATGCCCGGAGTCCCGAATGGGTTCGGGCCAGGGTGATGCTGAGCCCATGACCCAGATCGTTCGTCACCTCGAGCGTCAGGTCGAGGACAAAGTTATGGCGGGCGGTTCCGGCCAGGTACTGCAGGGCGTTGTCTGCACCTAGCACCACCAGGGTCACCGGCGCCATCGACGCCCCGTTCTCGGCCAGCAAGCGCCCGAGGTCGCCCAGGCCCCCGGTCGCGCGGAGCAGGTCCACGGTTGCCAGGTCTGCGGCGAGCATCCTGCCGTCGGTGAGCGATATGCGTTGTGGCCGAAACAGCATCTCGCCGGCGCGTACTTCGAACGCATCCGCGTCGTCGCCCAGTACATGGCGCACGATCGCCTGCACGATGTGGTCGATGAACTGCGGGGGAATGCCGACGTGCCCGCTGCGCATCAGTTGCAGGTAGTAGGCCTCCAGGCTGCCGGCCGTCAGCAGGGCGTCCCGGAATGCCAGGAACATCGCGTAGTTGGCGCGGGCGTCATCATCGGCCAGCGCCGCGAGTTCGGCGCGGGTTACCGGACGCGAAGGCAGGCCGACGAGGGCGTGGTGCAGAGCCGCTTCCGCCGGACAGGAGTCGACGACCAGTGCCAGTTCGGGCCACGCGAGGAACAGGCGCAGCCAGGCATCGGAAGGGTGCAACCAGCCGCGAGTGGTCTGGGTCAGTTGGCGGTAGCCGCTGGCGGGCCAATAGTCTTGCATGCGGGGTCCATGGCCGGGATAGCGA
>JANOUM010000038.1:0-1965 GCA_031416855.1 Rhodoferax sp.
GTAGCCCCGAGACAACAAGCAGACTGGAGACCACCCCATGGAAAAGCAGCTTTCCCCCGCCGAACACGCCTTGCGCGAGGCGGCCCGCGACTACCACCGTTTCCCGACCCACGGCAAGATCTCGGTCACCCCGACCAAACCGCTGTCCAACCAGCGCGACCTGTCGCTGGCCTACTCCCCCGGCGTGGCCTACCCCTGCCTGGACATCGAGGCCGACCCGTCGCTGGCAAGCGTTTACACCTCGCGCGGCAACCTGGTGGGCGTGATCACCAACGGCACCGCAGTGCTCGGCCTGGGCAACATCGGCCCGCTGGCGGCCAAGCCGGTGATGGAGGGCAAGGGCTGCCTGTTCAAGAAATTCGCCGGCATCGACGTGTTCGACATCGAACTGGCCGAGAACGACCCCGACAAGCTGGTCGACATCATCGCCGCCATGGAACCCACGCTGGGTGGCATCAACCTGGAGGACATCAAGGCGCCGGAGTGCTTCTACATCGAACAGAAGCTGCGCGAGCGCATGAACATCCCGGTGTTCCACGACGACCAGCACGGCACGGCAATCATCTCGTCGGCGGCCCTGCTCAACGGCCTGGAGCTGGTGGGCAAACGCATCGAGGATGTCAAAGTGGCCGTGTCAGGCGCCGGTGCCGCCGCGCTGGCCTGCCTGGACGTGATGGTCGGCCTGGGCGTGCAGCGCAGGAACATCTTCGCCTGCGACTCCAAGGGCGTGATCTACCACGGCCGCCCGGGTGGCTACGACAACTCCAAGCAACGCGTGGCGCAGGACACCAACGCCCGCACGCTGGCCGACGTGGTCCGGGGTGCGGATGTGTTCCTCGGCTGCTCGACCGCCGGCGTGCTGACGCCGGAGATGGTCAAGACCATGGCGCGCGCGCCAATCATTCTGGCGCTGGCCAACCCGGAACCCGAGATCCGCCCCGAACTGGCCAAGGCCGCGCGGCCCGACTGCATCATCGCCACCGGCCGCTCGGACTACCCGAACCAGGTCAACAACGTCCTGTGTTTCCCCTACATCTTCCGCGGCGCCCTTGACTGCGGCGCCACCAAGATCACCGAGGCCATGAAACTGGCCTGCGTGCGCCAGATCGCCGACCTGGCCAAGGCCGACATCAGCGAGGAAGTGGCCACCGCCTACGCAGGCAAGGAGCTGGTCTTTGGCACCGACTACCTGATCCCCACGCCTTTCGACTCGCGGCTGATCCTGCGCATCGCGCCGGCCGTTGCCAAGGCGGCGGATGAGTCCGGCGTGGCGACACGGCCAATCAAGGACATGGAGGCTTACCGTCAGCAGTTGTCGCGTTTCGTCTATCAGACCGGCATGTTCATGCGCCCGGTGTTCGCAGCCGCCAAGGCGGTGCCGGCCCATGCCAAGCGGGTGGCTTACGCCGAAGGCGAGGACGAGCGGGTGTTGCGCGCCGCGCAGGTGGCGGTGGATGAGGGCATGGCGCATCCGATCCTGATCGGGCGCCCGGCCGTGATCGCAGCCCGCCTGGCCAAGGCGGGATTGCGGATCAAGCTCGGTGTGGATGTGGAGAACGTGAATCCCGAGGACGACCCGCGTTTTCGGCAGTACTGGGAAGCCTACCACCGCAAGATGGGCCGCCACGGTGTGTCGGTGGACGCGGCCAAGGCCGCGGTGCGGCGCTCGAACACCACGATCGCCGCGCTGATGGTCGCGCTGGGCGACGCCGACGCGATGTTGTGCGGGCTGGTGGGGCGCTTTGACACGCACCTGGAACACGTCCGCGACGTCATCGGCTTGAAGCGGGGCGCGAGCGGCCTGGCCACGCTCAACGCATTGATGCTGGAGAAACGCACGCTGTTTATCGCCGACACCTTCGTCAACGAAGACCCGGACGCACAACAGCTTGCCAGCATTGCGCTGATGGCGGCGCACGAAGTGCAGCGCTTCGGCCTGCCGCCCAAGGTGGCGTTCCTGTCGCA
>JANOUM010000039.1:0-4708 GCA_031416855.1 Rhodoferax sp.
GCGGTCGCGCAACCCTGGACGCTGGACACGGTCTACCAGATGTTTCCGCGTTTGCAGGAGCGCGAACGCAACTTGGGTGCCAACCTGTCAGGGGGCGAGCAGCAGATGCTGGCGATCGGCCGCGCCCTGATGTCCAACCCCAAACTGCTGATCCTGGACGAAGCCACCGAGGGGCTCGCGCCCCTGGTGCGTGCGGAGATCTGGAACTGCCTGCGGCGTCTCAAGGAAGCCGGTCTGGCATTGATCGTGATCGACAAGAACATCGGCCCGCTGCTGCGTCTGGCCGACCGGCACTATGTCGTGGAGAAGGGTCGCGTGGTGTGGAGTGGGGACTCGGACCAACTGCGGGCTAACCCGGAGGTGCTGCACGAATACGTGGGGGTCTGAGACCTGTTGTCGGTGCTCAATGGTCCGCAGCGCGCGGTCCCTGCTCGCTTTCGAGTTCGGTCCTGGCGGCAATGACTCGGCGCGCATGCAGCGAAGGGCCATCGGTGCGGATGTCCAGCAATCGCGGCTCCGGTCGTTGCTCGAGCCGCGCGAATTGCGCTTCGATGATGATCTTGTCTTCGGCGAAGGCGGTGTCGATTTCCTGGTAGACACGTTCGGTGAGTTCCGGCATGTCGGGGCGCACCTGGTGGGCGACGGTCCAGAAGTAGTGTGCGGACCGCTCCGTCTCCGGCGTCACTGCGTGCAGGGAGCGCAGGTAGAAGGCGCCCTCGCGGTTGCCCTCGTAGGCACCTTTGCCCACGTCCATGGCGCCGGCGTTGATGGTGATGGCGCCTGGCTGGAATTCGATCACCGTCCAGCGGTCGACACGCCCCTCGAACCCGGCCGCCAATTTGTAGGTGGGGGGTGGCAGCGAGTTGCGCAGCCAGCGCACGACGCTGACCGTGTTGTCCGTGCGTGACGAGGTCATCTCCGCGTTGGAGTGGGCGTCCGGTTGGCCGCCGATGGTGCTCTTGTGCACATAGCCCACGTGGGTCAAATCGAGCAGGTTGTCCACGATCAGCCCATACCGCGCCTTGACTTCGTTGCGTTTGCCCTTGTGCGCCCAGCCTGGCTCGTTGTGCCATGGGTAACGCAGTATGTCCGCAGCGTCGGCCTTGGCCGAGTCGCCCAGCCAGACCCACACCAAGCCGTCGAGTTCCTGCACGGGGTAACTCTTGACGCAGGCCGCTTGGGGAATGGTGTCCTGACCGGGAATACGCACGCAGCGCCCGCTGGCATTGAAGACCAGGCCGTGGTACCCGCACTGGATGCCCTCGGGCACTACGGCGCCATGCGCGAGTGGCAGGCCACGATGGCAGCATCGGTCTTCCAGGGCTGTCGGTGTGCCGTCGAGCTGCTTGAACAGCACCACCGGTTCATTCAGCAGGTTACGGGCCAGTGGTTTGGCACCCAGTTCGTCGGCGAAAGCTGCGACGTACCAGCAGTTTTTCAGAAACATGTTTCCCTCCAGTTCGGGTTGTTTGTATCGATGGCGCCCACAGATCGTTGCCGACGCGCACGCATCACTGGAAGACGATTTGAACGGTGCGGCATTTGAACTTCCATCCTTCGTCGGTTAGCACGTATTCGTCCTGGTAGTCGACCACGACCGGCGGCGAAATCGGCACTGGCAGCGGTGTGTCCCTGGGTGCGCTCGCCAGGAACATCAGCGTGGAACAGGACCCGCTAGCCGTCGTGGGGCTGGTCATGTCGACGCGGATGTTGGTGCAGATGTGGCGCGTGATGCGGTCGACGGGACGGGCATCGAGAAAGGCCCGGATGGCCGCGTGACCGACTTGGCGCTGCCCGGCGTTCAACGCAAGGGAATGGTTTCCACGCCGCGGGTGCCGCTGGGTGGGCGTTGTTTGATGGCGGTTTCGCTTTCGCCCGCGCGCAGGCGCCGCGCCAGGTCACCAGGCAGATAGTCCACACCGATCGGGTTGGTGGCAAACGCCTGGCTGTAGAAGAACTTGCCCGCTTCCTCCACCGTGTCGCAGTTGTCGATCTGCAACTCGACCTGGTTGCCGTCGGGGTCGGCGTAGTACATCGACGTGGTAGGACCATGGTTGACGCACCATACGGGTTGGATGCCTAGCTTCTCCAGGCGCTCGTAGGTGGCGATCAGGTCGCTCAGCGATGCATAGGTGAAGGCCATGTGGTGCATGCCGCACATGCCTGCAGGCTGGTCTTGCAGGCCGGGGATATGGATGATGGCGATGCGGTGGTGCTCTTCGTCATAACTCAGGAAGGCCAGCGCGCCGTCCGAAAATGCGATCTCCGCACCCAGGACGGTCTGGTACCAGCTGACGAGTTCGTCGAACTGCGAGGTCCGGAACACGACATGCGCCAGCCGGGTGGGCGAGATGGCGCGAGCCGGTGGTCGGGCCGCAACCTCGGCCGGGGATGCAAGAACCTGGTTCATTGCGGGTCTCCTTCAATGGGGCACTACGGGGTGGTGGAAGTACGCGGCCGATGGTAGGCAAGTGCCATTGATCGAAAAAGATGCGAAAGTTTCGAGGGTGATGCAAGTTTTGTATCGCATAGGGTTTACCCTTTTGCCGTGGATTCGCCACAGCCAGTGATGCGTTCCTGCGATCAGCCGTGAACTATTTGCATCTATGCGATGCACCGCACCGCGCCCAGAATGCCTCCACTCGCGCAGGGCCCCCTCCGCGGTGCGAAGCCGGTCCCCCGTTCGGAATGCTACGCGCCCTTGAAGCCACCCATGCCGATGCCCACCATCAATGACCAGGAGACAAACATGTTCACTCGCTCGATTCGCACCCTTGTAGCAGCCGCCTGCTGCGTCGCGGCCCTGCATGCCGGCGCACAGACCCCCGTGAAGATCGGATTCCTCGGGACCTTCTCCGGACCTATCGGGCCCATCGGCAATGACCAGTACGATGGATTCATGCTGGCCGTCGAGCAGCGCGGCGGCAAGCTGGGCGGTGTGCCGGTGCAGATCCTTAAGGAAGACGACCAGTTCAAACCCGATGTGGCTTCGCAACTCGTGCAAAAGCTGATCGAACGCGACAACGTGCCGATCATCACCGGCCTGACCGGCTCCAACATCATCATGGCCGTGGCGGCGCCGATCATCGAGAAGCAGGTGTTTCTGATCGGCACCAACGCGGGACCATCGCCGCTGGCGGGCAAGTTGTGCTCTCCGTTCCAGTACATCGTGTCCTTTCAGGTCGACGCGCTGACCGAGAGTGTTGGCAAATATGCGGCCGACAAGGGTTACAAGAAGGTCTTTCTGCTGGCACCCAACTACCAGGCTGGCAAAGACATGCTGGGCGGCTTCAAGCGTTATTACAAGGGCGGCGTACAGGAAGAGCTCTACACACCACTGAACCAGCTCGATTTCTCGGCCGAGATTTCGCAGATCGCCGCGAGCAAACCGGATGCCGTGTTCGTGTTCTACCCCGGCGCATTGGGCGTAAACTTCGTGCGCCAGTACCAGCAGGCGGGTTTGTTGAAGACCATTCCGCTACTGTCTACCGGCACGGTCGACGGCACCTCGATCCCGGCCCTGAAGGAGACCGCATTGGGCGTCATGAGCGGTCATATCTGGGCGCCGGATGTTGACAACGCGGCCAGCCGGCAGTTTGTTGAAGCCTTCGAGGCCAAATACAAGCGGATTCCATCGAACATCGCGGCACAAAGTTACGACGGCGCCTTGCTGCTCGATTCGGCCCTCGCCAAGGTCAAGGGCAATGTGGCCGACAAGCCGGCCTTCGCGGCCGCTTTGAAGGCAGCGGATTTTAAATCGGTGCGCGGCAACTTCCGCTTCAACAACAACAACTTCCCGGTCCAGGACATGCGCATGTTCGAGGTGGCCAACGACGCCAAGGGCCGGGTCAGCCTGAAAACGGTGGCGGTGCCGCTGAAGAACCACGAAGACTCGTACCATACACAGTGTGCGTTGAAATGACGCACCCAGTCTTACTGATCGAGGGACTCCATGCAGCTGGCACGTAGATTCCTGGCGCTGGCGCTTGCCGCATTGTTGCTCCCGACGGCGGCATCCGCCCAGAAGATCCTGCGCTATTCCGACCATGAACCGCTCGGCGGCATGCGCACCCGGTTCATCAAGGACGTGTTTTTTGCCGCCATCGAGAAGGAGTCGAACGGCCGCCTGAAGGTCGAGGACCGGTGGGATAGCGTGGTTTCCACCGGGTACGACGCCTTGCGCACGCTGGGAGAGGGGCAAAAAGTCGACATGGCCATCGTGGTGCCGGAATACTCGGCCAAGGAACTGCCCCTGCACCAGCTCTTCAAGAGTTTCCCGGCGGGCCCCGCCGGGGACAGGCAGGTCGCGTTCTTCCGCCGGGTGTATGGCGAGATTCCGGCCATGTCGGCAGAACTCGACAAGAACAATGTCGTCCCGGTATTCCTCGGCACCGGTTATCCCGTCGCGTTCTTCAGCAACCGGCCATTGAACAGCCTGACAGAGATCAAGGGGCAGAAGTGGCGGTCCGCCAGCTTCTGGCACCATGACTTCCTGCGCAATGCCGGTGCCAACCCGGTGTCCATGCCCTGGGGGGAGCCTGTGTTCAAGGCCATGCGCGACAAGACCATGGACGGGCTCATGGTCAACGTGGACGGCGGCTACATGCTCAAGGTCCATGAGGTGGCGCCGCATGTGGTGTTGTCCAAGGATCTGTGGCTGGGGCACCTGTACGTGCTGGCCATGAACCGCGCCACCTGGAACGGCCTG
>JANOUM010000040.1:0-1672 GCA_031416855.1 Rhodoferax sp.
TGATGGCGGCTCCCGCTACCGGCAATGCGCCCGAGTTCGACTACATCGTGGTCGGCGCCGGCACCGCTGGCTGCGTGGTCGCCAACCGGCTTTCTGCCAACCCGCAACACCGGGTGCTGCTGCTGGAAGCCGGTGGCGACGACAAGGACCGCTGGCTGCACATCCCGATTGGTTACGCGCGCGTGTTCGGCAAGCCGGAGTTCAACTGGATCTACCAGGTGCAGCCCGAGCCGCAACTCAACAACCGCGCCGGACCGTTCTACCAGGGCAAGGTGATCGGCGGGTCGAGCGCCGTCAACGGCATGATCTACCTGCGCGGGCAGCGCGAGGATTTCGACCACTGGGTGCGCCTGGGCTGCTCCGGCTGGGACTACGACACGGTGCTGCAGTGTTACCTGCGCTCGGAAGACCAGCGGTCGCGTGCTGCCGGCCGCTACCACGCCGTGGGCGGGCCGCTCGCAGTATCCGACCCGGCCGAGCCGCACCAGGTGGTGGACGCCTTCATCGATGCCGCTGAGCAGGCGGGCATCCCGCGCAACCCCGACTTCAATGGCGAGCGGCAGGAAGGAGCGGGTTACTACCAGACGATGACGCGCAATGGGCGGCGCTGCTCGGCCGCCATGGCCTACATCCATCCGGTGAAGGGCCGCGCCAATTTGACGGTGATGACCGATGCGCGCGTCGAGCGGGTCCTCTTCGATGGCCAGGACGCCGACGGTGTCAGCGTGATTGTCAATGGCCAGCGCGTGACGATCAAGGCCCGCCGCGAGGTGATCCTGTCGGGCGGCGCGTTTGCGTCGCCGCTGTTGCTGCAGGCATCGGGCGTGGGTCCCGGTGCGTTGCTGCAGTCGCAGGGTGTGGCGGTGGTGCACGATGCGCCGGACGTGGGCCGGAACCTGCAGAACCACTTCAATCCCTGGATCAGCTACCGCTGCACGCAGCCGGTGACCTTCAACGATCAGATGGCCACACGCTGGGGCCGCGTCCAGCTGGTGCTGCAGTATGCGTTGCGGCGGCGCGGCTTCATGGCCCTGGGCCCGGTGTATGGCGGTGCCTTGTGCCGCACCGAACTCTCGCCCGAGCGGCCGGATGTGCACATCCACTTTTTCCTGTTTGGCACAGAACGCGTCAAGCCGGCACTGCTGCCGTTCTCGGCCGTGATGGCCACGGTTTGCCAGCTGCGCCCCGAAAGCCGCGGCACGGTCGAGATCGGCGGGCCCGATCTGGTCAAGGACGCGAAGATCCGCTTCAATTTCATGGCCACCGAACTCGACCGCAAGACGGTCTGCGCCGGCATGGCCAAGGTGCGTGATCTGATGCGCCGACCGGCATTGCAGGCCTATATCGGCGACGAACTGGACGCCTACCCGGACGTCTCGACCGACGAGGAACTGAAGGCCTACACCGGCGAGGTGCGGGGCACCGCGCACCACATCGCCGGCACCTGCCGCATGGGGATCGACGAACGGGCCGTGCTCGACCCCATGCTGCGTGTACGGGGCGTGGGCAAGCTGCGGGTGGTGGACAACTCCATCATGCCGGCCTTGTTGTCGGCCGATACCGCCGCGCCGGCGATCATGATCGGCGAGCGGGCCTCGGACTTCATCCTCGCGGACGCCCGCTGACGCCTGCCGGCGACCACAGCCTGCCCGGCGCGGCCAGCGGCCCGGGC
>JANOUM010000041.1:0-2694 GCA_031416855.1 Rhodoferax sp.
GAGCAGGTGATCCCGCTCGAACGCGATCCGCGTGTCACCGTGCACGGCCCCACGGAAGACCTGCGCCGTGAACTGGTGGCGCGCGCCCGTGTCGCCGGCCTGCTGACGCCACACGCGTCGCGCGCGCATGGCGGGCTGGGCCTGAGCCACGTCGCCAAGGCAGTGGTGTTCGAGGAGGCCGGGTATTCCACGCTCGGCCCGACCGCGATGAACATCCATGCGCCGGACGAGGGCAACATCCACCTGCTGGAGGAAGTCGCCACAGCGGCGCAGAAAGCGCGCTGGTTGCTTCCCCAGGTGGCAGGACACACCCGCTCGTGTTTTGCGATGACCGAGCCGCCACCCGGTGCCGGTGCCGACCCGTCGATGCTGGCCACCACGGCAGTACGCGACGGCGACGACTACATCATCAACGGGACCAAGTGGCTGATCACCGGCGCCGATGGCGCGTCGTATGCCATCGTGATGGCGCGTATGGAGGATGGCTCGGCGACCATGTTCCTGACCGACATGGACCGCCCAGGCATTGCGGTGGTGCGCCAGATGGATGCGATGGACCAGTGTTTTACCGGGGGCCATGGCGTGGTGCAGTTAACCGACCTGCGGGTACCCGCGGCCGATGTGCTGGGCGAGATCGGCAAGGGATTTCGTTACGCGCAGGTGCGGCTGGCCCCGGCGCGCCTGACCCACTGCATGCGCTGGCTGGGGCAGGCCCGGCGTGCGCATGACATCGCCACCGACTATGTGCGCCGGCGCCACGCCTTCGGCAAGCCGCTGGGCGAACATGAGGGCGTGGGTTTCATGCTGGCCGACAACGACATCGACATCCAGACCGCGCGACTGCACATCTTCCACACCGCGTGGCTGCTGGACCAGGGTGAACGCGGCAATTTCGAGTCGAGCCGCGCCAAGGTGGTCTGCTCCGAGGCCGAATGGCGGGTGGTCGACCGCTGCGTGCAAATGCTGGGCGGGCAGGGTGTGACCGGCGAGACGATCGTGATGCGCATCTTCATGGATATGCGCGCGTTTCGCATTTACGACGGCCCGAACGAGACCCACCGCTGGAGCATGGCGCGCAAGATCCTCGCTGCTGCGCCGTCGTCTGCCTGAGCGCCCTCAGCGGCCGTCAGGGCGCGGGATCGGCCGAGGCTTGCCCTCATCGTCGATCGCCACATAGGTGATCGAGGCTTCGGTCACCTTGACATAAATACCTTGCGCGCGGAAGCGCTCGGCATACACCTCCACCTGCACCGTGACCGAGGTCCGCCCGATGCGCGTGAGCGAGGCGAACAGCGACAGGATGTCGCCCACCCGCACTGGCTGCTTGAAGATGAACTGGTTCACCGCCACGGTGGCCTGGCGACCCTGCGTGTAGCGCGCCGGGATCACCGCTCCGGCCAGGTCGACCTGTGCCATGACCCAGCCGCCGAAGATATCGCCATTGGCATTGCAGTCACCCGGCATGGGGATGACCTTGAGCACCAGCTCCTTATCAGTGGGCAGGGCGACCCTTGGCAGGCTGGATTCGGTGGACATGGTCACAATCTGGGGTTGTTCTCGCAATCGATTGTCCTCCATGCGCCGCGCCGCCGAACTCACGACTCCCCATGCATCCCCGTTGGCCTCCGCCGGCCCGGCCCCCCAACGCTCGGACTGGCACACCCTGCGCCGCCTGTTCCCCTACCTGTGGCAATACAAGTGGCGCGTGATGGCGGCGCTGGCCTTCATGGTTGGCGCCAAGGTGGCCAACGTCGGTGTGCCGCTGCTGCTCAAGACGCTGGTCGACACCATGAGCCCGAACGGTGGACGCAACCCGATCGCGGGTGCACCGGCCATTGTGCAGGCGGTGGTGGTGGTGCCACTGGCACTGGTGATCGCCTATGGGCTGCTGCGGCTGTCGACCTCGCTGTTTGCCGAACTACGAGAGCTGATCTTCGCCAAGGCAACCGAAGGCGCGGCGCGCAGCATCTCGCTGGAAGTATTCCGCCACCTGCATGCGCTGAGCCTGCGTTTTCACCTGGAGCGCCAGACCGGCGGCATGACGCGCGACATCGAGCGCGGCACCCGAGGCGTGCATTCGCTGATCTCCTACTCGCTGTACAGCATCATCCCCACGCTGATCGAGGTGACGCTGGTGCTGACCTTGCTGGCGGTCAAGTTCGACGTGTGGTTCGCCTGGATCACGATCATCGCGCTGGTTTTCTACGTCACCTTCACGGTCACCATCACCCAGTGGCGCACCAAGTTCCGCAAGCAAATGAACGAGCTCGATTCCACCGCGCACAGCCACGCCATCGATTCGCTGCTCAATTACGAGACGGTCAAGTACTTCAACAACGAGGAGTTCGAGGCCAAGCGTTATGACCAGAGCCTGGAGCGCTACCGCCGAGCCGCCCTCAAGAGCCAGTCCACGCTGAGCCTGCTCAACACCGGGCAGCAGCTGATCATCGCGATCTCGCTGGTCGCCATGTTGTATCGCGCCACGCTGGGTGTGGTGGAGGGCCGCATGACGCTGGGCGACCTGGTCATGATCAACGCCTTCATGATCCAGCTCTACATCCCGCTCGGCTTTCTGGGCGTGTTGTACCGCGAGATCAAGCAAAGCTTGACCGACCTGGACAAGATGTTCCGGCTGATGGAGAAGGAACGCGAGATAGCCGACCGGCCTGGCGCTGGGGCGCTGGTCATCGCCGG
>JANOUM010000042.1:0-1826 GCA_031416855.1 Rhodoferax sp.
GCAGGTTGACCACCTGCGCCTGCACCGACACGTCGAGCGCGGACACCGCCTCGTCGCACACGATCAGGCGCGGCTCCACCGCCAAGGCCCGGGCGATGCCGATGCGCTGGCGCTGGCCGCCCGAGAACTCGTGCGGGTAGCGCTGCGCATGTTGCGGGGCCAGGCCCACGGTGTGCAGCAGTTCGGCCACCCGTGCGTCCTCGCGCCCGGTGTGCAGGCCGTGCAGGCGCAGCGGCTCGGCCAGCGTCTGGCCCACCGTCATGCGCGGGTTGAGCGATGAATACGGGTCCTGGAAGATGATCTGCATCGCGCGGCGCTGCGCGCGCAGCGCGGCCGGATCGAGCGCGCCCAGTTCCAGGCCGTCGAACCGGACCGCGCCGGCAGTGGGCTCGATCAGGCGCAGCACCAGCCGCCCCAGGGTCGACTTGCCGCAACCCGACTCGCCGACCACGCCCAGCGTCTCGCCGGCCGCGAGCGTGAAATCGACACCATCCACCGCGCGTACGGCACCACGCACCCGCCCCAGGATGCCCTTGCGCACCGGGAAGTGCTTGACCAGGCCATTTACCTGCAGCAGCTGCGCTGTCATGCCGCGACCTCTGCCGAAGCCCGCATCGGCAGCAGTTGCGCCGGATCCAGCGGGGCCTTCCAGCAGGCGGAGGCCCGCCCCTTGGCCACCTCGCGCAGGGGTGGCACGGCGGTACGGCACTGCGCATCGGCAAACGGGCAACGCTCGGCAAAACTGCAGCCGGCGGGCATGCGCAGCGGGTTGGGCACCTGCCCGTTGATTGCTGCCAGACGCGTCTGGTCGGCGTCCAGCCGCGGGATCGAGCCCAGCAGCCCCACCGTGTACGGGTGCTGCGGCTCGCGAAACAGATCCTGCACCGGGGCCTGCTCCACCACCCGCCCGGCGTACATCACGACCACCTCGTCGGCCACTTCGGCCACGACGCCGAGGTCATGCGTGATCAGGATGATGGCGGTACCGGTTTCCTGTTGCAAACTGCGCATCAGGTCCAGGATCTGGGCCTGGATCGTCACATCCAGTGCGGTTGTCGGCTCGTCGGCGATCAACAGGCGCGGCTCGCAGGCCAGCGCCATCGCGATCATGGCGCGTTGGCGCATGCCACCCGAGAGTTTGTGCGGGTGCTCGTTGAAGCGCTGCTCGGGCGCGGGGATGCGCACCTTGCGCAGCATCTCCAGGGCGCGCTCTGCCGCCTGGGCGCGGTTCAGCGGGCGGTGGCGCATCAGCCCCTCGACGATCTGGTCGCCGATCGTGAAGGCCGGGTTCAGCGAGCTCATCGGCTCCTGAAAAATCATCGCCATGCCGTTGCCGCGCAGGTCCTGCATGTCGCGCTTGGCCATGCCCAGCAACTCACGCCCCTCGAAACGGATCGAGCCGGCAGCGATGCGCCCGGGCGGGTCGGGCACCAAGCCCATGATCGACAGCGCGGTCACGCTCTTGCCGCAGCCCGACTCGCCAACAATCGCCAGGGTGCGGCCGGCCGGAACCGAAAAACTGACACCGTTCACAGCGGCAAATTCACCGTCGTCGGTGCGAAACAGCGTGCGCAGGCCCTCGACCACCAGCAGGTCGCCGCTCGCCGGGGCCGTTGGAGGCGAGCCGCCTGCACTCACCGGGAGCGCGCCGCAAGCGCGGCATGAAACTGCGCGATGGTGGCCTCGATCTGGGGGCGGTCGATCAGTCCGACCGGGTTGTGGCGGCCGGCCAGGCACGACACAAACGGCTGGAAGCGCTCCAGGCTCACCTGGTACAGGCGCTGCAGTTCGAGGATCGGCTCGGCATGGTCGTCGACCCGCAGGTC
>JANOUM010000043.1:0-2769 GCA_031416855.1 Rhodoferax sp.
CATGTGCGGGTGCGCAGCGCCAGGGCGACGGACGCCCCCGAGATCCTCTTCAACTACATGGGCACCGAGCAGGACCGCAAGGAAATGCGCGCCGCGATCCGGCTCACGCGCGAGGTGTTCTCGCAAAAGGCCTTCGATCGCTATCGCGGCGCGGAGCTCTCCCCAGGATTGGCGGTGCAGACCGATGCCCAGATCGACGCGCATATTCGCGCCAGCGCCGAGACCGCCTACCACCCGTCCTGCTCCTGCCGCATGGGCAGCGACGATATGGCGGTGGTGGACGGTGCGGCCCGCGTGCACGGGGTGTCGGGCCTGCGTGTGGTGGACGCGTCCATCATGCCCGAGGTGGTGAGCGGCAACCTGAACGCGCCCACCATCATGATGGCCGAGAAACTCGCCGACGTGATCCGGGGGCGCGCGCCGCTGCCGGCCTCCGATGCGCCGGTTTTCGTGCATCCCCACTACCGGACGCAGCAGCGTTGAATGGTGGCCCCGTGAAACCAGACCCGTCCCCCGCCGCACCGGCACTGCGCCACTGGCCGGCCGACGCAGCGCGGCGACTCGACGCGCTGATCGCCGCCAATGCCCATCGTGGCGCGTTCGCGGTGTTCGACGCCGACAACACCTCCTACCACCACGACCTGGTGGGCTCGCTGCTGCCGTTCATGGAGGCACGCGGCGTGCTGACGCGCGACACCATGCATCCGTCGCTGAAGATCATCCCGTTTCGCGACAGCGCGGGGCAGCGCGAGAGCCTGCACAGCTACTACTTCCGGCTCGGCGAGATCGACGACCAGGTCGGTTACCCCTGGGCGTCGCAGATCTTCGCCGGCTTCACGCTGCGCGAACTCAAGGGCCACCTGGACGACATGCTGGCGGGGGGCGGGACGATTCCCGCGCTGTGTTACCTCGGCGGCCAGTTGGTGCAGATCGAGGTCGAGCCGCCGCGCCTGCAGCGCGGCCAGCAGGAACTGTATAAGCGGCTGATGCACCACGGCATCGAGGTGTATGTGGTCAGCGCCGCAGCCGAGGAACTGGTGCGCATGCTGCTGGCCGACCCGCGCTACGGCTACCACGTGAAGCCGCAGAACGTGATCGGCGTGTCGCTGCTGCTGCGCGATCGCTCGAGCGGCGATGTGACGACGGCGCGCAAGCTCATCACGCAGGGCCGGTACCTGCCCGACGACCTGGTCGACTTCGAGCTCACCCACACTTTGTGGGCCCCGATGCCCTGGTACGAGGGCAAGCAGGCCGCCATCCACACCTACATCCATCCCTGGAAAAAACCAGTGCTGGTAGCGGGCGACACACCCGACAGCGATGGCCCGATGTTCTTTCGCGGCCCGGACGTCGAGCAGGGCTCGCTGCGCCTGTTCGTGGCGCGCAAGCCCGACTACCACGACCGCATCCGCGCCATGCAGACGCACCATGCCGCATCACAATTGGAGCATGGCCACCCCGTCACCGCCGATCGCAACTGGATCGTCGTGACGCCGGACCAGATTGCCTGAGAACCCTTGCTCCATGACCTCGAACCCGAACCTTTTCACCCACCTCCTGGCCACCCGTCCCTGGCTGCTTGCCGACGGCGCCACCGGCAGCAACCTGTTCGACGTCGGCCTGATGTCCGGCGATGCGCCCGAGTTGTGGAACACTGACCAACCCGCCAGGATCAGCGCGCTGCACCAGAGTTTTGTCGATGCCGGCGCCGACATCCTGCTCACCAACAGCTTCGGTGGCACGCGTTACCGGCTCAAGCTGCACCACGCCGAGAGCCGCGTGCACGAACTCAACAGCACGGCCGCGCGGCTGGCCCGTGCCGTGGCCGATGCGAGCGAGCGCGAAGTGGCGGTGGCCGGCAGCATGGGGCCGACCGGCGAAATCATGGAGCCGATCGGCCCCTTGAGCATTGCGCAAGCCACCGAGGCGTTTGCCGAGCAGGCCAAGGCACTCTCCGAAGGCGGCGTCGACGTGTTGTGGATCGAGACCATGTCCTCCATGGAAGAAGTGCAGGCGGCGGTGTCCGGCGCCGCCACCACCGGTCTGCCGATCGTCTGCACGCTGAGTTTCGACACCAACGGCCGCACCATGATGGGCATTTCGCCGAGCGACTTCGCCCTGCTCGAAAAGACGCTGGTGCCGCGCCTGGCCGCTTGCGGCACCAACTGTGGCGTCGGCGCCTCCGAGGTGGTGGCCTGCATCCACAACCTGGCGGCCGCCGCCGGCCCCGACGTGGTGCTGGTTGCCAAGGGCAACTGCGGCATCCCGCAGTATGTGGACGGGTCCATCGTCTATAACGGCACGCCCGAGCTGATGGCGGTGTACGCGCGCATGGCTCTGGACGCCGGCGCGCGCATCATCGGTGGCTGCTGCGGCACCTCACCCAGACACTTGCGAGCGATGCGGGACGCGCTGGAGGCGCACACACCGGCGCCGGGCCCGGAACTGGCAGACATTGTTTCCGCGCTGGGCGAGGTCTCCACCGGTGCGCGGGCGCAATGGGGCGGCGAACAAAGCCGGCTCGGCGGCGCGGCGCCGGGCGCCAACCTCAAGCGCGGGCGCGGGCGGCGCTCCGGTACGGGTGGTGACTGAACGCACCGCAGTGCCTAGCACGGAGGTTTCCTGATGAGCCCACACGCCAGGGGCCTGTGGCTGGTACTCGGCGCCACCTTCTTCTGGAGCCTGAGCGGCGTCTTCGTGCGCTGGATGCCCGGCACCGACGCCTGGACCTTCAACGCCTGGCGCGGGCTGGGCATGGGCCTGTCGCTG
>JANOUM010000044.1:0-6581 GCA_031416855.1 Rhodoferax sp.
GTCGAGGAATTCCTTGTTGATGCGAAAGATGATCTCCAGGTGGCGCGGCAGCACATGCTGTATCAGGCCGACCGACCAGGTTTCCAGCGCCTCGGGCATCAGGGTGTGGTTGGTGTAGGAGAAGGTTCGCGTGCAAATGCCCCACGCCTGGGCCCAGCCCATGCGCCGTTCGTCCACCAGGACCCGCATCAGCTCGGCAACGCCGATCGCCGGGTGCGTGTCGTTGAGGTGGATCGCCACCTTGTCGGCCAGGTTGTCCAGGCTCGGGTGTTCTTCCAGGTGGCGGCCGATCAAGTCCTGGATCGAGGCGGCGACAAAAAAATACTCCTGCTTGAGGCGCAACTCGCGACCGGCCGGTGTGCTGTCATTGGGGTACAGCACCCAGGAGATGTTCTCGTATTCGTTCTTGGCGCTGGCTGCGCGCGCGTAGTCGCCGGTGTTGAAGGCGCCCAGGTCGATGTGTGCCGGGGCGACCGCCTTCCACAGGCGCAGGGTGCTGACGCTGTCCCGGGCGTGGCCGGGCACGACCATGTCATAAGCCTTGGCGACCACCTC
Source organism: Rhodoferax sp. (assembly GCA_031416855.1). Taxonomy (GTDB): domain Bacteria; phylum Pseudomonadota; class Gammaproteobacteria; order Burkholderiales; family Burkholderiaceae_C; genus CAISIP01. Next base: position 556 of record JANOUM010000044.1, read on the forward strand.
GGCGGCGTGGCGCCAGGTGGCCGTGCCATCCACATGCTCGACCCAGCCGCCAAAACGTACCGGGTAACCCATTTCGGCGCGCGGGAACTCCCAGGGTGTGCCGTCCTTCAGCCACGGGTCGGGGTATTCCATTTGCGCGCCGTCCTGGATCTCCTGCGCGAACATGCCGTATTCGTAGCGGATGCCATAACCGAAGGAGGGTAGGCCGACCGATGCCATCGCGTCGAGGAAGCAGGCCGCCAGGCGCCCCAGCCCGCCATTGCCCAGCGCGGCGTCGGTTTCGCATTCGGCCACCTCCTCCAGGCTGCGCGCGAATTGCTCCAATCCCCGGCCGGCGGCCTCGGTCAGGCCCAGCGCCGCCAACGCGTTGGACAGCGTTCGGCCGATCAGAAATTCCATCGATAGGTAGCACACCCGCCGCGCCTTGGCGTCGCGCTCGCGGGTTTGGGTGCGCACCCAGCGCCGCGACAGTTCAGCGCGGGCCACCTGGGCCAACGCCTGCATGATTTCCGTTCGGGTGGCCCGCGCCGGGTCGACCGCCACTGATTGCAGCAGCTCGGTGGCGATCGATTCGGACAGGTCGACGCAGGCGCGGGGCGGGCTGTGGGTCACGGGGGTCTTTCGGGGTTCGGTGTCGTTTGCCTGGCGCAAGCACGATTTGCGCCCGACAGCGCTTGACCGGCGCGATTTTCGCACGTGGTAACGGCGCTGTAACTCGCAGCCGCGACTTCGGCATTAAGATGGTGCCGCGCCTGTCGATGCGCCCCCAAAAACTGGAAACCTGATGACATCCACCGACATGGCACAAGGCCTCGACCTGCCCAAGCGCGCGATCGCGCTGGTGCTCGCCGGCGGACGCGGCAGCCGTCTGATGAACCTGACCGACCGGCGTGCCAAGCCGGCGGTGTATTTCGGCGGAAAGTTCCGCATCGTGGATTTCGCGCTGTCCAACTGCCTGAATTCTGGCGTCCGACGCATCGGCGTGATCACGCAGTACAAGTCGCACAGCCTGTTGCGCCACCTGCAGCGCGGCTGGGCCTTTCTCAAGTCGGAGATGAACGAATTTGTCGACCTGCTGCCGGCGCAGCAGCGCAACGGCGACGAAAGCTGGTACCGGGGCACGGCCGATGCCGTCTACCAGAACCACGACATCCTGGAGAGTTACGGCGCCGACTACATCGTGGTGCTGGCAGGCGACCACATCTACAAGATGAACTACGCCCTGATGCTGGCCGACCACGTGGCCAAGGGCCGCGCCTGCACCGTGGCGTGTATTGCCGTGCCGCGCAGCGAGGCAAGCGCATTCGGCGTGATGGCGGTGGACGAACACAGCAACATCACCGAGTTCATCGAGAAGCCGGCCGATCCGCCCGCCATGCCGGGGCACCCGGACCAGTCGCTGGCCAGCATGGGCATCTACATCTTCAATGCCGACTACCTGTATGCCGAACTTGCGCACGACATGGCCGACCCCGACTCCAGCCACGATTTCGGCAAGGACATCATCCCGCGCGCGGTACGCAACGGCTGCGCGGCGGCCCACCCGTTCTCGCTCAGCTGTGTGCCCAATGCGTCGTCGGGCGAATCCTACTGGCGTGACGTGGGTACCATCGATGCCTACTGGGACGCCAACATAGACCTGACGGCGACCGACCCCAAACTCAACCTGTACGACAAGCGTTGGCCGATCTGGACTTACCAGGCGCAACTGCCGCCCGCCAAGTTCGTGCACAACCAGTCGGACCGGCGCGGCATGGCGATCGAGTCCATGGTGTCGGGTGGCTGCATCGTGTCGGGGCGCGTGTTCCGCTCGGTGCTGTTTTCCAGCGTGCGGGTGCACTCCTTTTCAGACGTGAACTGGTCGGTGTTGTTGCCCGAGGTGCAGGTTGGCCGGGGCGCCCGAGTGTCACGCACGGTGGTCGACCGCGGCTGCACCATCCCCGACGGCCTCGTGATCGGTGAAGACCCGGGGCTCGACGGCGCGCGTTTCCACCGCAGTCCGAACGGTATCTGTCTGGTCACGGCCGAGATGCTGGCCAAGATCCAGGCATGAGGGTTCTGCATGTGGCGGCCGAGGTCTTCCCGTGGGTCAAGACGGGTGGCCTGGCCGATGTGGTGGGGGCATTGCCGCAGGCCCAGGTGAGCATCGGTGTCGACGCCCGGCTGTTGTTGCCAGGGTTCCCGGCCGTGCTGGACGCGCTGCAGCACGCGCGCGTCGTCTGCGAGCTGGGTCCGTTGCTGGGAGCGGCGCGCGTCACGCTGCGCGTGGGTGTGCTGGCCGGCAGCGGCGTTACCGCCTACGTCGTCGACGCGCCCCTGATGTACCGCAGACCCGGCAACCCGTACCTGGGCCCGGACGGCCAGGAATGGACCGACAACCTGCAGCGGTTTGCGCTGCTGGGATGGGTCGGTGCTCACCTGGCATCGGGCGAGCTCGATGCGTCCTGGACGCCCCAGGTGCTGCATGCCCACGACTGGCATGCCGGCATGGCCTGCGCGTTCCTCGCGGCGCAACCGGCCACGACGGCCCGCTCGGTGTTCACGGTCCACAACCTCGCCTACCAGGGCCTGTTCGACGCCAGCGATTTCAACCTGCTTGGCCTGCCGGGGCGCTTCATGATCAGCCACGGGCTGGAGTTCCATGGCCAGTTGTCGTGCATGAAGGCCGGGCTGACCTATGCCCATAACATCACCACTGTGAGCCCGACCTACGCGCGCGAGATCACGCTCGAGGAATTCGGCTGCGGACTGGAGGGCCTGCTGCGGTCCCGGGGCTCGGATGTTTGCGGCATCCTCAATGGCGTGGATGGCTCGGTCTGGGATCCGCGCACCGATGCAGCGATTGCCGTGAACTATTCGCCCGACAGCCTGGACGCGAAGGCCCTCTGCAAGTCGGCCCTGCAGGCGGCTCTCGGCCTGCCGCAGGACGCCCATGCGCCCCTGTTCGTGGCGGTGAGCCGCCTGACGTCGCAAAAAGGGCTGGACCTGGTCCTCAGCGCATTGCCGCAATTGCTGGCCCATGGCGGGCAGCTGGCGGTGCAGGGCAGCGGCGATGCCGCGCTGGAACGCGCCTTGCTGGCCGCCGCGGCGAAGTACCCGCGCCGGGTGGCGGTGCGGCTGGGGTACGACGAATCCTTCGCCCACCAGATGGTGGCAGGCTCCGACGCCATCCTCGTGCCCTCGCGCTTCGAACCCTGCGGGCTGACCCAGCTGTATGCCCTGCGTTATGGCAGCGTGCCGGTGGTGCGCCGGGTCGGCGGCCTGGCCGATACCGTGGTCGACCTGGACCAGGGCGACGCGTCCACCGGTGTGGTGTTCGACGATGCGACCGGCGCCGCCCTGGCCGAAGCCATCACCCGTGCTGTCAGCAGCTACCGCCAGCCCGGCGGCTGGCGCGCGCTGATGCTGCGCGGCATGCAGCAAGACTATTCCTGGCTACCGCCGGCGCGGCAATACCACGCGCTGTACCGGCGCCTGCTGGCGCCCGCAGCGGGCTGAACCGTCGCGCGAACTTCCGTCCGTTTCCATCCCAGTCACCAACACCATCCAAAGGGACAGCCACCATGCAGATAGACGCTTCGATCTTCAAGGCCTATGACATCCGCGGCGTTGTGCCGGCGACTGTCACCGAGGCGGTGGCCGAGGGTATCGGCCAGGCGTTCGGCACCGTCGCCCTGGCGCAGGGCGAGACCAGGGTCGCGGTCGGCCGCGACGGCCGCCTCAGCGGTCCGGCGCTGAGTGCAGCGCTGGTTCGTGGTCTGGTGGCCGTCGGCATTGAGGTGATCGATGTCGGTTATGTGACCACCCCGATGTTGTATTTCGCGGCCAGCACGGTGTGCAGCAGTGGCATTCAGGTGACGGGTAGCCATAACCCCAAGGACTACAACGGCTTCAAGATGGTGATGGGCGGGCGCGCCATCTACGGCGACGACATCCAGACCCTGCGCAAGATGATGGAGGCCGAGAGCTGGGTCCTGCAGGGCGGCGGCACGGTGCGCAACCTCAACTTGCTGGCACCCTATATCGCGCGCATCGTAGGCGATATCAAGCTGGCGCGCAGGATGAAGATCGTCGTGGATTGCGGCAACGGCATCGCCGGCGCATCGGCACCGGCGATCTTCCGGGCCATCGGCTGCGATGTGGTGGAACTGTTCAGTGAGGTCGACGGCAATTTCCCCAACCACCATCCCGACCCCAGCAAACCCGAGAACCTGCGCGACCTGATGCTGGCGCTCCGAAACACCGACGCCGAGATCGGACTGGCCTTCGACGGAGACGGGGATCGCCTGGGGATCGTGACCAAGCAGGGCAACAACATCTACCCCGATCGCCAGATGGTGCTGTTCGCGCGCGATGTGCTGACGCGCGCGCCGGGTGGCACGATAGTTTTCGACGTCAAGTGCTCACAGCAGCTGGCGCCGGCGATCGAGGCTGCAGGGGGTGTGCCCCTGATGTACAAGACCGGCCATTCGCTGATCAAGGCGCGCATGAAGGAGGTCGACTCCCCGCTGGGCGGCGAGATGAGCGGGCACATCTTCTTCAAGGAGCGCTGGTTCGGGTTCGACGACGGCACCTATGCCGGCTGCCGCCTGCTGGAAATCGTCAGCCGAGTGCCGGATGCGAATGTGATGCTGGACGCCTTGCCGACCAGTTTCTCGACCCCCGAACTCAATGTGGCGTGCGCCGAGGGTGAACCGGTGCAGGTGGTAGCGCAAGCAGTGGCACTGGCCGATTTTCCCGCGCCGGCCAGGCTTACCACCATCGACGGCCTGCGTGTCGACTGGCCGGACGGCTTCGGCCTGATGCGTTCGTCCAATACCACGCCGGTGCTGGTGCTGCGCTTTGAGGGGCAGACGCAGGAGGCGCTGCACCGCATCGAGACAGCGATGCTGGCGCTGCTGCACAAGGTCAAGCCGGACGCGAAGATCGGCGCCGGGGCGCACTGATGGGTTGGCATGCCCTGGTGCAAGGCGGCCAGCACGACGGGGTTGATCGCACTGAGGCGCGTCGGCTGGTCGAGCGTGACGATGCACACCGGCCCCGGGGAAGTCAGCTTGACGCAGGGCGTGGATGTCGTTTGGAGTTGTTGTCGGGTGGCGCGCGGCATCACCGCGCTGCCCCCGCCGGGCTGATGTGCCCGTAACCGGCCAGGAAGTGCTCCCACTGCGCCTCGTCCCATCGAAAGTCCGGGTCCAGTCGCCGCTCTTTGCGCAAGGAGCGCAGCAGGCGTTGCAGGTTGTCGGCCTTCCACGAGTCACCGGCCCGGAAGCCGCATTTGTCGAAGTCCACGATCCAGGCCCGGCCGTGCGCGCCGAGCATCAGGTTGTGGCAGTTCAGGTCGCTGTGGAAACACTGGGATTCGTGCAGGCCGCGCACCGCCTGGCCCAGCGCCTGCCACTCGGCGGCGGTCAAGCCCCGCTGGCGGTGCAGCAGGCGCGCCACGTCCACAGCGTGCGGAACCAGTTCGACCAGAATGTCGGCGCGGTACCACCATAGGGCCACCCGGTGGTAGCGCGCTGCGCACGCCCGTGGCACCGGCTGGCCCTGGCCGTGCAGCGCGCGCAGCAGCTCGAACTCCCGCATGGCACGCGAGGCGGCCACCGGTTGTGCCAGGAACAGGTCACGGCTGACGCGGGCCATCAGGCCGCCGCGGTAATAGTGGCGCATCAGGTAGCTGCCGCGCGCATTTGCCACCTTGTGGATCGTGCCGCGCCCTGCGCCGAATACCTCGACGCTGCCGCGCCGGCGCCACCATGCGAGGTCGAACAGCGCTGGCAGGCTATCGCCGAACACCTCGGGATCGGCCCACACAACATCCGCACCCTGCACGGCTGTTCGTGCTGCGAGGCGCCCCCGGCTGGCGAGCGCTGTGCGCGTCCAGGGCTCGAGTGCGGCGAAGGTGCGGTCCAGCGCCCCGACCAAGTCGTGGCTCACCGCCCGGGCGCGCGCCACCCGGGCCCGTGTACCGGTGGGGTCCTGCTGCAGCAACAGCCATTGGGCGAACACTGCGTCTGCGTCGGCCACTC
>JANOUM010000045.1:0-24205 GCA_031416855.1 Rhodoferax sp.
GCCAGCTGCTCGATGCAGGTTTGCCACAGACTTGCACCCGCTCCACTGCCCATGCCGTCCGCACGAACGCTTTGTTGTCCCTCGGCCATCTGGTCTTTCCAATTCTGTGGATATTCGTTATTTGAGTGGCCTGAAATTGTACGTTATCAAGAATTTATCCACAATGTGATTCATGACGCTTGGAGGGTCGCCGACTGTTCTTGTGAAGTCCCTTGGTTTGCATGCAAGAGCTTGCCGGCATTGAAAAAATGGCGATAATCGCCGGTTGACTTCAAAGTTTTCTAGGACATCAAGATGAAACGCACCTACCAACCTTCCAAGATTCGCAGGGCACGCACGCATGGCTTCTTGGTTCGCATGAAGACCCGGGGTGGTCGTGCAGTGATCAATGCCCGCAGGGCCAAGGGCCGCAAGCGCCTTGCAGTCTGACCAGGAACGACCGCTTTTGTGACTCGATGTCATAACGCGGTCGTTGTTGTTTAGTGCTTCGCCTCAAGACGCGAAGCCAGTTTCAGGCCGTGTTGGCGGGTAACAAACTGGCTGGCACTTCGCATTTCGTTGTGCATTACCTTTCGCCAGACCGATGGATTTCGGATTCGGACACCAGCACAGTCGAGTCTGGCGTACGCAGGGCCGTTTTTTCGCATCCGGATCTTTGGCTTGGACCGCTGATTCCCAAGCGGTGGGCGAAACGAGCGGTCACCAGAAACGCAATCAAGAGACAGATCTTCAACGTGGCCTGTGATTTCGAATCCATCTTGCCTTTGGGCGCCTATGTCGTGCGCCTGCGAGCAGAGTTCAGCAAGAAGCAGTTTCCCAGCGCCAGTTCGGATTCTTTGAAACATACGCTGCGGGCGGAACTCGCGCAGTTGCTCTCCACGGCCTCACGGGCCGGTGGGACAACGTCGCAACCAAGGCGGGCGAAGTAGATGCTCAAGGCGATTTTGATGGGCGTGGTGAAGTTATACCGTCTACTGCTCAGCCCCTGGATTGGCGCCGGTTGCCGCTTCGAACCAAGTTGTTCTGCCTATGCCCTGCAGGCTCTCGAACTCCATGGCGCAGCCGCGGGCAGCTGCCTGACTTTGGCGCGCCTTGTGCGCTGTCATCCCTGGTGCGAGGGTGGTTGTGACCCGGTGCCCAACACCAAACCCAGACTGTTCACCAGGCTGTTGGCAAACTCTTCACAAAAGAAACCTTCATGAATGATATTCGTCGCACCATCTTGTGGGTGATTTTCGGCTTTTCCATGGTCCTCTTGTGGGACCAGTGGCAAGTGCACAACGGCAAGCAGGCCACGTTTTTTCCCAGCGCCACTGGCAAACCACCAGTGGCGGTCGGCCCCTCGACAACGCCGGTAACCGGGTCGGTACCGGCACCCGTGGCCCCTGCGGCCGCAATACCGGCCGGACAGACCACGGCACCGGTGGCGTCGGTGATCCCGGCTCCGCTTTCGGCGCTACCGCGAGAACAAGTGGTGGTGACCACCGACGTGCTCAAGCTTACTTTTGACAGTGAGGGCGGGTCGTTGATTCGTACCGAGTTTCTCAAGTACAACGACATGCAGGACAAGAACAAGCGTTTTGTTCTGCTCGATGACAGCAAGGAGCGGGTATACGTTGCCCAAACAGGAATAATCGGCGGAACGGCGGGGTCGGCGTTTCCGACCCACAAGACGGCGATGAAGGTAACCGGCGCCAGGGACCTGAAGGAAGGCGAGAACGAGCTGGTGCTCAGTTTCGAATCACCGGACATCAGTGGCGCCAAACTGGTCAAGACCTATACCGTGCGCCGTGCAGCGTACGACATCGGGGTCAGGCATTCGGTGACCAATACCGGTGTCGCGCCACTGAACGCACAGTTGTACTTTCAACTGGTGCGTGATGGCAACAAACCCCCGGGTGAGTCATCCTTCTACTCGACCTTTACCGGACCGGCCGTTTACACGGAGGCCAAGAAGTACCAGAAGGTCGAGTTTGCAGACATCAAGAAGAAGAAGGCCGAGTTCGAGGTGCAATCCGCCAACGGCTATGTGGCCATGGTTCAGCACTATTTTGCGAGCGCCTGGGTATTGCCCGACGGCGTGAAGCGCGACATATCGATGGATGCCGTCGATATCGGGTCTTCTGTCGCCGACTGCTGCTACCGTGCGACCATGATAATGCCGCTGGATACGATTCCCCCGGGCAGCACACGCAATGTGGAGGCGAAGTTCTTTGCCGGACCCCAGGAAGAGAAGGTGCTGGAGTCGCTTGCGCCCGGCCTCGAACTGGTCAAGGACTATGGCTGGCTGACCATTCTTGCCAAACCCTTGTACTGGCTTCTCGACAAGTTGCACAGCTTCATACTGAACTGGGGTTGGTCGATCGTGGGGCTGGTTCTGCTCCTCAAGATCGCTTTTTACTGGCTGAACGCCAAAGCCTATTCGAGTATGGCGAAGATGAAGGCCATCAATCCCAAGGTGATGGACATGCGGGAACGCCTCAAGGACAACCCGCAGCAGATGCAGCAGGAAATGATGAAGATCTACCGGGAGGAAAAGGTCAATCCGATGGGCGGTTGTTTCCCCATCATGGTCCAGATCCCTGTGTTCATCGCCCTCTATTGGGTGTTGTTGTCGAGTGTGGAGATGCGCAACGCGCCGTGGATACTGTGGATCCACGACCTGTCATCGCCGGATCCGTACTTCATCCTGCCGATCGTGATGACGCTGACCACCATGTTGCAGACAGCCCTGAATCCGACACCGCCCGATCCGATGCAGGCCAAGCTGATGTGGTTCATGCCGCTGATCTTTTCCGTGATGTTCTTCTTTTTCCCGGCCGGCCTGGTCCTGTACTGGATCACCAACAACATCCTGTCCATCGCACAGCAATGGCTGATCAATACGCGCATGGGTGTACCGCCGCAGTTCAACCTGCCGAAGTTCTGACGCCAGGCCTAGCGCCGCATGGCCGGGATTGGACCTGATGGTGGGGCAACCCGGAGACCCGATCGCGGCCATCGTCACCGCGCCCGGGAGAGGTGCGGTTGGCATTGTGCGTGTATCCGGCCCGGATCTGGCCGTAGTGATCGACCGGATATGTGGCCAGCCGCTGCGGCCACGCCATGCCACCCATCTGCCTTTTCTGGATGCGACAGGCCTGGCTATCGACCGCGGCCTGGCGATTCATTTCCCGGCGCCCAATTCCTATACCGGCGAAGACGTGCTGGAGTTGCACGGGCACGGCGGTGCCGTGGTCATGCAATTGCTCCTGCAACGTTGTCTGGAGGCTGGGCAGGGCTTGCGCCTGCGACTGGCGCAGCCGGGCGAATTCACCCAGCGCGCGTTTCTGAACGGCAAGATGGACCTGGCCCAGGCAGAAGCGGTAGCCGACTTGATCGACGCCAGTACAGAGGCCGCGGTCCGTAGCGCGAACCGGTCTCTGTCGGGTGAGTTTTCCGCCGAAATCGACGCACTGTTGGCAACATTGATCGATGCCCGCATGCTGGTAGAGGCGAGCCTGGACTTCCCCGAGGAAGAAGTCGACATCCTGCAACAGGCGGACTTGTGGGGCCGCCTGTCCGCAATTGCCGAAGCGCTGGAGCGGATCTACCGCAATGCCAGGCAAGGCGCCTTGTTGCGCGAAGGCATGAAGATCGTGTTGGCAGGTCAGCCCAATGCGGGCAAGTCGTCACTGTTGAATGCCCTGGCCGGGGCTGAACTGGCCATCGTCTCACCGATCGCCGGCACCACCCGTGACAAGGTGCAGCACACGATCCAGATCGAGGGGGTCCCGGTCCATGTCATCGACACGGCCGGATTGCGCGACAGCACCGATGCCATCGAGCAGTTGGGGGTGGCCAGAGCCTGGGCCGAGATCGACACCGCCGATGCCATAGTGTTCCTGCATGATCTGTCGAGAATGCATCTACCGGACGGCCTTTCCGAGCGGGCACTGGCCGACATGTTGGCTTACAACGATGCGGATGCGGCGCTGGCGGCAGCGTTTCGGAAGCGCTTGAAATCGAAGGTTCCACTGATCGATGCATGGAACAAATGCGATGCCGTTGGTCCGGAGCACCAGCGGCTTTTGCCTGATGCGATTCTTCTTTCCGCTAAAACCGGTGAAGGCCTGGAACAGTTGCGGTCGGTCCTGTTGCAGGTGGTTGGCTGGCAGCCAGCCTCGGAAGGCCTCTTTATGGCCAGGGAGCGGCACTTGCAGGCGCTGGGTCGGGTTTCCATGCATGTGGGTCTCGCGCAAACGCATCTAGGAGCCGAAGCCCCGCCGCTGGACCTGCTGGCCGAAGAGTTGCGTTTAGCGCAAAATGCGTTGGGAGAGATCACCGGCGTTTTTGGAGCCGACGACCTGTTGGGCGTCATCTTTTCGAGATTCTGCATTGGAAAATAGGTTTTCCCATGAGCACCCCATTCTCGGCGCACGACAAGCCGGATATCAATGCCCTGCTGGAGGCGGTGACCAGTAATCCCAATGACCCGACGTTGAGCCACATGCTCACGCCGGCGCAATGGTCCGTCCTGAGTGGCTACATGCAGGCCTCGATGCTGGCGCCGGGGAAGATCCTGATCACGCAGGGCGCGGAAGACCGAACCCTGTATTTCGTCGAGTCCGGCATGTTGACCGTGCATTACGAAGATCCGAACGGCAAAATCCGGCTGGCGGCAGTTGGTGCTGGCTCGGTGGTCGGAGAAGGTGGGTTTTTTTCCTATATGGCGCGCAGTGCTACCGTCCAGGCCGGCAGTGCCTGCAAGTTGTGGGCCATGACACCGATGCGGTTCTCGGAACTTTCCAATCGCCACCCCAACGTCGCGTTGGCCCTTGCCATGGCACTCGGCGCGATCATGGCCAAACGCGTGGTGAGCAACCGTCGGCGCATCGCCGTGACCTGATGTGGCGCTGGCCGGGCCGGGCTCAGTGTCCTGCGAAATCGACCAGCGTGAACAGTGGCAATCCGGACGCGCGCAGCTTGGCCGAACCACCCAACTCCGGCAAATCCACGATCGCTGCTCCTTCCATGACGGTCGCCCCCAGCTTTTCGAGCAGCTTCTTGCCGGCCATCATGGTGCCGCCGGTGGCGATCAGGTCATCCATCAGCAGCACCCGGCTGCCGCTGGCCACTGCATCGGTGTGTAATTCGACCGTGGCACTGCCATATTCCAGTTCGTAGGTTTCCTCCACGGTTGTGAAGGGCAGCTTGCCCTTCTTGCGTATCGGGACAAAACCGACATTCAACTCGTAGGCCACTACCGAACCCAGGATGAAACCGCGGGCATCCAGCCCGGCGACGACATCGGGCCGCATGCTCGGATCCATATAGCGGTGAACGAAGGCATCGATCAGGACACGAAACACCTTGGCTTCCTGTAGCAAGGGCGTGATATCGCGGAACTGCACACCCGGTGCGGGCCAGTCGGGCACCGTCCGGATGTGGTTGCGCAGGTATTGGTTGACACTCAGGTTTTGCATCGTGGGCCTACGAACGGGCGGGGCTCTCATTGTGCACGGATCAGCTTCTGCTCGGCCATGGCGAGATTCTCGGGTATCCCCGACAACACCAGCGTGTCGCCCTTGGCCAGCACGGTGTCGTCAACGGGCGGCACCGTCTTGCCGTCACCCCTGCGCAGGCTGACCACCCGCACATCCAGCACATGCAGGGCCAGGTAACCGAGGGTCTTGCCGACACACTTGGCACCCATCGGCAGCTGAAACGACGACAGCCGCGCGTGGTGCATTTCGTCGACGGTGTCATCGTCGGCTCCGTGGAAGTAGCCGCGCAACAGGCTGTAGCGCGCGTCACGCTGGTTCTGCACGATCCGGATAACCCGGCGCATTGGTACCCCAACCAGTGCCAACGCGTGACTCGCGAGCATCAGAGAGCCTTCGATCGCTTCCGGCACCACCTCTGCTGCCCCGGCTGCCTGCAGCTTTTCCAGATCATGGTCGTCGCGCGTGCGAACGATCACCGGGACATGGGGCGCATGGGCCCGCGTGTGGTCGAGCACCTTCAGCGCGCCTTGGACTTCGACATAGGTCACGACCACCGCACTGGCGCGCGCCAGGCCGGCCGCCATGAGGGCCTGCAGACGTGCCGCATCCCCAAACACCACCGAGTCACCGGCCGCTGCGGCCTGGCGGACGCGGTCAGGATCCAGGTCGAGGGCCATGTAAGGGATGCCCTCTCCTTCCAGCATGCGCGCCAGGTTCTGACCACTGCGGCCATAACCGCAGATGATCACGTGTTTGTTGGCGTTGATGGACTTGCGGGCGATAGTGGTCATCTGCAGCGACTGTTGCAACCACTCACCAGCCACCAGCTTCATGACGATGCGGTTGCTGTACATGATGATGAACGGCGTCGCAAGCATCGATAGCACCATGCTGGCAAGTATCGGGTTCAGAAGCGCAGGCGGCACAAGGGCGTTGCGCTGCGCCAGGGTGAGAAGCACAAAGCCGAATTCGCCGGCTTGTGCCAGGTACAAACCGGTACGAATCGCGACGCCCCAGGTCCCGCCCAGGCCCCGTGCGAGGAGCGCCACCAGAACAGCCTTGAAGACGACTGGCAGGGTAACCAGCAGCAGTACCATCGGCCAACGCTCCAGTACGAGGCGCCAGTCAAGCAGCATGCCGATACTGATGAAGAACAAACCGAGCAGCACATCGTGGAACGGCCGGATGTCGGTCTCGACCTGGTGTTTGTATTCGGTCTCCGATATCAGCATCCCTGCAATGAAAGCGCCTAGCGCGAGGCTCAGTCCGGCCAGCTCGGTAAGCCAGGCCAGGCTGAGCGTGATCAGCAGGAGGTTCAGCACAAACAGTTCTTCGCTTTTTCGGCGTGCCACGATGGTCAGCCACCAACGCATCACATGCTGGCCCCCGACCAGCAGCACTGTGATCAGTACGGCGGCCTTGACGGCAGCCAGGGCGAGCGCCCCGATCAGTTGTTCACCGGATGCGCCCAGGGCCGGGATCAGCACCAGCAAGGGAACCACCGCCAGATCCTGAAACAGCAGCACGCCCATCACCCGCTTTCCGTGCTCCGATTCAAGCTCGATGCGCTCGACCATCAGCTTCACCACGATGGCCGTGCTGCTCATCGCCAGCGCACCCGACAGTGCCACGGCGCTCTGCCAACTCAGGTCCGAGTACCTGGGCACGACAAACGCGACAAACAACGTGGCGATGGTGCCCAGCAACATCGTGATGCCGACCTGCAACAGACCGAGTCCGAACACGTGGTTGCGCATGGCGCGCAGCTTGCTCAGGTTGAACTGCAGACCGATCACGAACATGAGGAAGACGACGCCGAACTCCCCGAGATGCCGGACCCCTTCGGAGTTCTGCGCCAGCGCCAGCGCATTGGGCCCGATGACAACCCCCACGGCGAGGTAACCCAGCATGGGCGGCAGCTTCAGGTAGCGGCAAGTCACCACACCCAGTACGGCCGCAAGCAGGTATACCAGTGTCAGATCCAATGCGGTCATGACGACATACTAGCAAGAGACAACGGGGCGCTCTATAAAATGCCCCATGATTCCAATCCGCTCACAGGAAAAGCCGCTCGACTGCGACAGGGCCCTGCGCCTTGCGCGCGAGACCTTCGATACCGAGGCGGCGGCGCTGCTGGGCCTGAAGGCGCAACTGGGCGAGTCTTTTTGCCGGGCCGTTGCGATGCTGTTGGCCGTTCCTGGGCGTGTGGTCGTCATGGGCATGGGCAAGAGCGGCCATATTGGCCGCAAGATGGCTGCCACACTCGCCTCGACCGGGACGCCCGCGAGCTTCGTCCATGCTGGCGAAGCGATTCACGGAGACCTCGGCATGGTCAAGGCCGATGACATAGTGGTGGCGATCTCCAATAGCGGCGAGTCGCAGGAACTGGCCACAGTCATTCCGCTGCTCAAGCGGCTGGGGGCTCAGGTTATCGCCATGACCGGCAAGACGGACTCCACCCTGGCCCGTTACGCCGATGTCGTGCTCGACTGCGGTGTCGCCAAGGAGGCGTGTCCCTTGAATCTCGCCCCAACCGCCAGCTCCATCGCACAGATGGCCATGGGCGATGCGCTGGCAGTCTCGCTTCTCGATGCAAGAGGTTTCAGGGCCGAAGACTTCGCCCGTTCCCACCCGGGAGGGGCGCTCGGTCGCAAATTGCTGACGCACGTGCGTGACGTCATGCGGTCGGGTGCTGCCGTGCCGAGTGTCGGGCTCTCGGCGAGCCTGAGCGAAATGATGCGCGAAATGAGCGCGAAGGGCCTGGGGGCTGTCGCCGTCACGGACGCTGACAACCGGGTGCATGGCATCTTCACCGACGGCGACCTGCGAAGGTTGGTGGAAAAAGGCGACGATTTGCGCGCGCTCAGAGCGTCGCAGGCCATGCATCCCTCGCCGCGCACCGTTGCGCCGCACGCGCTTGCGGTGGATGCGGTGGAACTCATGGAGCAGCACCGCATTACCAGTGTGCTGGTGGTCGATGACAGCGGCTCCTTGTGCGGCGCGCTCAATAGCAATGACCTGATGCGGGCGAAGGTCATTTGATGGTGCCCCAACTGCTGCACCGGCCGGAATTGCTGTTGAAGGCGCAGGGCATTTCAGTGGCATTTTTCGATGTCGACGGCGTACTCACCGATGGCGGTCTGTTTTACTCCGCGCGCGGCGAAACCCTCAAGCGCTTCCACACGCTGGACGGGCATGGCCTGAAACTGCTGCAACGCGCGGCGATTATGCCGGTGATCATCACCGGCAGGGACTCGAAGCCCTTGCGGCTGCGGCTGCAGGCACTGGGTGTCACCCATGCGCATTTCGGCGTCGAAGACAAGCGCCAGGCAGCGCAGACGACGCTGACGCAACTCGGCCTGGACTGGGCCCGTGCGGCAGTGATGGGTGACGACTGGCCCGACCTGCCGTTGATCCGCCGCTGTGCAGTGTCGGCGGCGCCGCCGAATGCGCACCAAGAGATTCTGGCGCGTGTCGACTTCGTATCCACGCGCTCGGGTGGCCACGGCGCAGCGCGCGAATTCTGTGACCTGCTGCTGCTGGCTGCCGGGCGTTATGCCGACCTGCTGCACGAGGCCGCTGCATGATCCGAACCCTGCTGGGCCTCTGGGATCGCCTGTCTTTGTACCTGCCGATCGGGCTCATGGGCCTGGTCGCCCTGGGCACCTATTGGCTGGTTCAGCGCACCCCTGTCACCCGGGTTCCCGGGGTCGCAGCCACGGTACGGCATGAACCGGATTACTTCATGAACGGTTTTTCGGTGCGCACGTTTGCGGAGGCGGGTCGCCTCAAAAGCGAGGTATTCGGCGCGGCGGCGCGGCACTACCCGGACACGGATACGCTTGAAATCGACTCCGTGCGCATTCGCACCTTCGACCAACAGGGTCGCCTGACGACGGCCATCGCGAATCGGGCCTTGACGAACGGCGATGGATCGGAAGTCCAGCTGTTTGGCAAGGCGCAGATCATTCGGGACGCGCAGACCAACAAGGCCGGGCAGACCACGCCACGCATCGAATTCCGGGGTGAGTATCTGCATGCGTTCCTGAATACGGACCGCGTGCTTTCGAACCGGCCGGTCGAACTGCGGCGCGGGCGGGATGTATTTCAGGCCGAGTCGATGGATTACGACAACGTCCGGCAAACCATGGTCTTGCAGGGCCGAGTCCGCGGAACGCTGGTTCCCGTGGCTGGCAAGTAAGGGAGACGGAAATTGCCAATATCCCACTGTCATGCCGGGCTTGATGAGCCTGCCCCGGACTCCGATCCGGGGGCATCCATGCAGTTGGAGCCATGGATTGCGGATCGAGTCCGCAATGACAGGCGGAGAAAAGTGGTACTTCTGCAATTTCCGTCTCCCTAAGCGCCCATGCAGGGCATGGCGAAACTTGCGTTTGTGACCGGTGCCTCCAGCGGCATCGGACAGGCACTGAGCGTGCGCCTGTACCAGGCCGGTTATCGGCTGGCCCTGGTGGCGCGTCGGGCCGATGACCTGCGCGCATGGGCACGTGCCGAGGGCTGGCTACCCGAGCGTTGCCAGGTCTACCCTGCCGACGTGGAACAGATCGACAGCATGGTGGCCGCGGCGCGGGCCTGCATCGTGGAGCAGGGCGTGCCCGACCTGGTGCTTGCATGCGCCGGGATCAGCGTAGGAGTCGACACGGCGCGGCGCGAAGACCTGGATGTCATGGCAAGCGTATTTGCCATCAACAACGTCGGCATGGCGGCGACTTTTCATCCGTTCCTGGATCCGATGCGGCGTCGCGGTTCCGGCACCCTCGTCGGTATTGCCAGTGTCAACGGGATCCGGGGCTTTCCCGGTCACGGCGCCTATTGCGCAAGCAAGGCGGCGGTGATCAGTTACTGTGAATCGCTGCGGGTGGAGATGCGAGGCACGGGTGTGCGAGTGGTGACCATCAGCCCGGGTTACGTCGATACGCCGCTGACCCAGAGTAACCGGTATTCGATGCCTTTTCTTATGCCCGCCTCAGCGTTTGCGGACCGAGCCCTGATCGCCATCGAGGCGGGTGCCAGCTATTGCGTCATACCATGGCAAATGGCCATCGTCGCCGCCGCCTTGCACATGATGCCCAACCGCATGTTCGACCGACTTTTTGCCGGGCGGCCGCGCAAGCGCAGAGCCGACGAGGCATCGAGATAGGGGTTGCGTCATTGTGACGCAATCCCCTCCCACTCCACCCGGCATGCGGGTCCGCACCGGGCGGTTCGAGGAGTTGAGGTCATGACAGCCGGGGTAAACCCAATCGATCAAAGTGGTCGATTTTCAGGACCAGCCAGTCAGCCAGCGTACGCCAGACTGTTGGTGTTTGCGCCAGCCCAAAGTTTGGGCATCAGACGCAATTCCTGCAGCATCGACATGGCCTCGAACTCTCCTCCTCGTTCGGTCCTGCGCCTTTGGTCTTCTCCCAAAAAATGGGCCTCGCCTCGGACTACTACGACCTCTGCTGACTTCTCGCTCCACCTCGTGGGCGTCGCCCGTTCAGGCACAAGGCGAGATCTCCCCAGGTAAGAACACCCCCCTTCATTGCACAACCGCCGGATTGACGCCGCTTTGCCTTGATCACAAAGGCTTTGCGGTTGCATGCCCGCTGGCCTTGCTTGGCAACGCCTTCTATCCGGTTCTTGTTCATCGGCTCACAATTTGCGCTCCACGCTTGCTTCCCACACTCGGTCGCCCTCTTGCAGTTGCGCTTTACTTCGCTTGCTGTGATGAACTTGCGACTGGACTTGCACCCGAAGGAGTGCGCCCATGCTGAGCAGACATGAAAAAAGGCCCTCGCGGGCCTTTGTCGTTGCATATCACGCTTCGCGCGTGATATGCCACCTGTGAGCTTAGTAGCTGCTACGACCACCGCCGTAACCGCCGCCGCCGCCGCTGCGACTACCGCCGCCGCCGCCAGCGCCGCCACCGCCAGCGCCGCCGTAACCGCCACCGCCGCCGCTGCGGCTGCCACCGCCGCCATAACCACCGCCGCCGCCATAACCACCGCCGCCACCGCCACCGCTGCCACCGCCGCCGAATCCACCCCCGCTACGGGGGGGACGTGGCTCCATCGGCCGCGCTTCGTTGACAACCAATCCGCGGCCGCCGTACTGTTGGCCGTTCATTGCGCCGATTGCTGCTTGCGCTTCTGCGTCGTTGCCCATTTCCACAAAGCCGAAGCCCTTGGAGCGACCGGTGTCGCGTTCCATCATGACCTTGGCGCTCGAGACGGAACCGTGGGCCGAAAATGCGTTCAGCAGATCTTCGTCACGGAAGGAATAAGGCAGATTGCCTACGTAAAGTTTGTTGCCCATGAAAGGACTCCTCAAAAGAACTCAAAAAGCGATGGAGTCCGATAACCGCAACAAACCAATGAAGACTTAAAGCAGACGCGAAACTGACTAATCACCGCATACTAATATTGCCGGTCGACCGGCAATAGGCGGCCATTATGCGCCAACTTCAGAATATTGCAAATATTTTGTCGAGTTATGGAAATTCGCTATGAAGGTGCTGAGAAGTGGCTCGGCCCGGACACACAACAACGTTCGTCAGGGTATCGTCGCTTTGCAAGCGGGGGTGCCCAGTTGCTGGTCAAACCCGCCGGGGGTTGACACTGGATGTCACATGGCCCCTGCAACAACGCAAGTTACCAGTTGACCTCGCGGTCTGGCGTGGCGCCGATCCGGTGGATCGACAGGTCGGCACCGTCGTACTCCTCTTCCTGACTCAAGCGCAAACCGATCGCCGCCTTCAGGCAACCGTAGATCACAAGGCTGCAAACGACCGCCCACAGAATTCCCAATGCGGTGCCGATGAACTGGGCGGACAGCGACACGCCACCCAGCCCGCCCATGGCCTTGGTGCCGAAAATGCCGGCTGCCAGGCCGCCCCAGGTTCCGCACAGGCCGTGCAAGGGCCACACGCCCAGCACATCGTCAATCTTCCATTTGTTCTGTGTCAGTGTGAACATCACAACAAAGATGGCGCCTGCGATACCACCGGTGACCAGGGCGCCCACCGGATGCATCAGATCCGACCCAGCGCACACCGCCACCAAACCTGCCAGCGGGCCGTTGTGGATGAAGCCCGGGTCGTTCTTGCCAAGCACTAGCGCGACCAGCGTGCCGCCGACCATGGCCATCAGCGAATTGACGGCGACCAGGCCAGAGATCTTGTCGATGGTCTGGGCGCTCATGACGTTGAAACCGAACCAGCCCACGGTCAGGATCCAGGCACCGAGGGCGAGAAACGGAATGTTGGATGGCGGGTGCGCACTGATGGAGCCGTCCTTGCGGTAGCGATTGGCGCGCGCGCCGAGCAACACCACGGCTGGGAGTGCCAACCAGCCGCCGACCGCATGGACGACGACCGAGCCCGCGAAATCATGAAACTCCTGCCCGGTGCTGGCCTTGATCCAGGCCTGGATGCCATAGCGCTGGTTCCAGACGATGCCTTCAAATACCGGGTAGACCACCCCTACGATCACGGCGGTGGCGATGAGTTGGGGCCAGAACTTTGCGCGTTCGGCGATGCCGCCTGAAATGATGGCCGGGATGGCGGCTGCAAAGGTCAGGAGAAAGAAGAACTTGACCAGTTCATAACCGTTGCGGGCGGCCAGTTCCTCCGCCCCGATCAGGAAGCTGGTTCCGTAGGCTACGCCATAACCGACCAGGAAATAAACCACAGTGGACACCGAAAAGTCCACCAGGATCTTGACCAGGGCGTTGACCTGGTTCTTTTTGCGGACGGTTCCGAGTTCCAGAAACGCGAATCCGGCGTGCATTGCAAGCACCATGATCCCGCCCAATAGGATGAACAACGCATCCGATCCCTGTTTTAGTGCTTCCATGTGGTCCCCAAGTTCTAACTCCGCACAACTTTCGTGCATGACGGAAAAAGCTCCATCGTTCGCACCAAAATAAGCAAAAAATAAGCCATCTTGGTCGGATGCGCGTCATTCAAGTGCATCCACAGGCCGAAGTTGTCTGGTGGCGCAGTCGCGGCGCCTGCCCACGATGGTGCGGGTGGCGGACTTATACTCGCGACTTGTGCCGATTTGCTACAGCTTGCGGGCACCGGGATCGATGAATCCCGAGCATCAGCTAAAGACGGAAACCGCTACCCCCTGGTAACCCGGCCCCGCTCTTGGCGATGCCGGTTTTTTTATGCTTGTCACACCGTCCACGATGCACTTTGCCGAACCGTTGCGCTTGCGCAGCGGGGCGTCGATGCGTGCTTACGACTTGAGTTACGAAACCTACGGTGGGCTCAATCAGGACAAGTCGAACGCGGTTCTGGTGCTGCACGCACTGAACGCGTCCCACCACCTGGCCGGCCTATATGCGGGCCAGGACAAGTCCGACGGCTGGTGGGACAGCATGATCGGGCCTGGCAAACCGGTCGATACCGATCGATTCTTTGTGATTGGCGTCAACAACCTGGGCTCGTGTTTTGGCTCAACCGGCCCGATGCCCAGGAACCCGGACCCCGGTTTGACCTATGGGGCGTCGTTTCCGGTTGTGACGGTGGAAGATTGGGTCGAAGCGCAGGCGCGCCTGCTCGACGGGCTGGGCATCCACACGCTGGCCGCCGTCATGGGAGGCAGCCTGGGTGGCATGCAGGCCTTGAGCTGGGCCCTGCAGTACCCGGGGCGAGTGCGCCATGCGGTCGTGATTGCCAGCGCTCCCAATCTGACCGCGGAAAACATCGCGTTCAATGAAGTCGCACGTCGCGCGATCGTCACCGACCCGGATTTCAACGGTGGAGACTTCTACGCCCGTGACGGGAGGCCCGAGACCAAGCCCAAACGCGGCTTGCGCATCGCCCGCATGATCGGCCACATCACCTATTTGAGCGACGATGTCATGAACGAAAAGTTCGGGCGGGAGTTGCGCAACACCTTGCTGGCCGAGGCCGGCAACAAGAACCTGGGTGAATACCAATACACCACGCAGGACGTGGAATTCCAGATCGAGAGTTACCTGCGTTACCAGGGTGACAAGTTCGCCGAGTACTTCGATGCGAATACCTACCTGCTGATCACGCGCGCCCTGGATTACTTTGATCCGGCGCGCGATTTTGGCGGCAACCTTAGCCTGGCGCTGGCACGCGCAAGCGCGCGTTTCCTGCTGGTCAGCTTCACGACCGATTGGCGCTTTTCCCCGCTGCGCAGCCGCGAACTGGTCAAAGCCCTTCTCGACAACCGGCGAGACGTGAGCTATGCAGAAATCGACGCGCCGCATGGCCACGACGCTTTCCTGCTGGACGACGCGCGATACGTGAACCTGGTGCGCGCCTATTTCGACCAGATCGGCGCGGAGGTTGTCCGATGAGCCGTCCGTCGCGGCTGCGCGCAGCACCACAGGCAGGGCACACGCATGAGTGACCAGTTGACGATGGAGGCGATTGCACGGTTGGTTCCGGCAGGCGCCCGGGTGCTCGACCTGGGCTGCGGTGATGGCAGCCTGCTCGCTTACCTGCGCACGCATCGGCACTGCACCGGGTATGGCATAGAGATCGCCGATGACAACCTGCTGGCCTGTGTGCACAAGGGCGTGAACGTCATCCAGGCCAACCTGGACGAAGGCCTGGCGATGTTCGACGACGCGAGTTTCGATGTGGTGCTGCAAATCGACACGCTGCAGCACCTGCGCAATGCCGAGGTCATGTTGCGTGAAACGGCCCGTGTCGGGCGCATTGGCATCGTGGCGTTCCCGAACTTCGGCCACTGGCCCAACCGGCTGAGCGTGCTTTGCGGGCGCATGCCGGTGACGCGGCGCCTGCCCTACCAATGGTATGACACGCCCAACATCCGGGTCGGCACGTACATCGACTTTGCCGTGCTGGCGCAGCGCAACGGACTGCGCGTGCAGGACAGTTTCGGTCTGGAAGGCGGTGCGACCGTTCGTTGGCTGCCGAACCTGCGGGCGTCGACGGCGGTGTTCCGGTTCTCGCGCTAAGGCCGCACCACACAGGGCATCTTGGGGTTGAACGTCCAGTTTGGCACCAGGAACTTGGCGCACAATGTCGCAAAGCTGCGTGAAAAATCCAGCGGCGGCACGCGAACCGGCCGTACATACGGCGCCACGACTGGGAAAAACATGACGATCAAGGTGCATGAACGACTACTGCTGACCGGTGCTGCCGGCGGACTGGGCCAAGCCATGCGCCGGCCACTGGCGGCCAACTGCAAGACGCTACGGCTGTCCGACCGTGTCGACCCCGGGCCCGCCGGCGCCGGTGAGGAGGTCATGCTTGCGGATCTGTCGGATGCGGCGGCGGTGCTGGGCATCATGAGCGGCGTGGACGCGGTGGTGCACCTTGGTGGCATTTCGGTCGAAGGCCCATTCGGACCGATCCTGCAGGCCAACATCCTGGGTGTCTACAACCTTTACGAGGCGGCGCGCAAATGCGGCACCAGGCGTGTGGTGTTCGCCAGCTCCAACCACGTTACCGGGTACTACCGGCAGTCCGAGACAATTACTGCAGACCATCCACCGCGCCCCGACGGCCTGTACGGCGTCAGCAAGGCCTTCGGCGAGGACCTGTCGCGGTTCTACTTCGACCGGTACGGGATCGAGACCGCGTGTGTGCGCATCGGCTCGTCGTTCCCGGAACCACGTGACCGGCGCATGCTGGCCACCTGGCTGAGCTACGGCGACCTGCATCGCCTCATCACGGCCTGCCTGACCACCCCGGTGCTGGGGCACACAATTGTGTTTGGCATGTCCGACAATCCGGTGACCTGGTGGGACAACGCGCGCGCACGCCATATCGGATATGCGCCGCAGGATAGCTCCCAGCCGTTCCGCGAAGCAATGCATGCGCGCACACCCAACCCCGACCTGACCGACCCGGTGGCCACCCACCAGGGCGGCGGGTTTCTGAGCATGGGCCCGTTCGAGCAGTCCTGACGCGCCCCTGGAACAAGCGCCAGACCCGCACCTGGCGTTGATCAACATCAGGCTGCTGGCTTTAGGCACCCTGATGGAAATAGCGCCACTGATCGTGATCCTGACCCCTATCCTTCAACTGCAAGCCGGTGTAGCGCGTGCGCGCCTGGTGCCAGCTGCCGGTGGCCGTGTTTCGTCTCTGCAACTGGCAGTGCCCGGCGACGGCCCGGTGGACGTGCTGCACCCCTATCCAGAGGATTTTTTTGACCCGGTGCGTTGGGGCAAGGGAGGCATTTACCCCCTGATGCCGTATTCGAACCGGATCGCCCATGCGCGGCTCCGGGTGCAGGGCGAAGAGGTGGTGTTGGCTGCGCATCCCGATGCGCTACCGCATGCACTGCATGGCAATGCGCACCGGCTGCCCTGGGCCTTGGAGCGGCACGACGCCAACTCGGCCGTTCTGTCGCTGGATGCCCGGCCAAGCCAAGACTGGCCCTGGCATTACAACGGCCGGCTGGAGCTGACGCTGCTGGAGTCAGAGCTTCAGATGCAGCTGACGATCCGCAACGCCAGCATGCGCGTCATGCCGGCGGGCATCGGCCTGCACCCCTACTTTCGGCATGCGCCGCAGGCCTTGCTGGGCTACCGTGCCTCGGCTGTCTGGCCGCCCACGGCCGAGTTCCTCGCAACGGTGCCCCGTGCCCCCGTAGCCGACGAGGTCTACCAGCCGGCGCGCCGTTTGCCTGCCGGTGGATTGACACAGTACGTCGGTGGCTGGGAGGGGACGGCCGACATCGACCTGCCGCGCGGCGCACGCCTGCGCATGCAGGCTGACGCGGTGTTGCGGCACCTGGTGGTGCACCGGCCCGACAACCTGGCCTATTTGTGTGTGGAGCCGGTGAGCCATGTCGCCGACGGGTTCAACCTGGCCGCGCGTGGTGTGGCGGACACCGGTACACGCTGGCTCGCTCCCGGCGAGTCGTTGTCCGGCGAGATGCGGCTGTTGTTGTTGCAAGGAGAGTCTTCGTGAAGCCGTCCGTACCGTCTTTCATCGTCGCGGTGCGTGTCACCCCGATCGCGTTTCGCGACCCTCCGCTGCTCAACGTGGCTGGGGTGCACGAGCCCTGGGCCTTGCGCAGCATCATCGAGGTCGAGACCGGGGATGGCCGTATCGGCCTGGGCGAAAGTTATGGTGACTTGAAGACCCTGGCAGACCTGGATAGGGTGGCACCGCAACTGGTGGGCCTGGACCCGTTCGACCTGAACGGCCTGGTGCGCGTCGTGTATGCCAAAGTCGGCACCAACCCCGACACCGGCGCGCAGTTTCCGCCGGCCGGTGACAAATCCCGCGCGTCGGCAATGGCGGCGTTCGAGGTCGCCTTCCTCGACCTGCAGGCCCGCATCCTCGACCGCCCTCTGTACCAGCTACTCGGCGGCGCGGTACGCCCGGCCGTGCCCTACAGCGCCTACCTGTTCTACAAGTTCGCCCGCCACAAGGACTTCGGGGCCACCCTCCAGGACGACTGGGGCGAAGTGCTCACACCTGCGCAAATGGTGGAGGAAGCGCGCCGCATGATCGGGCAATACGGTTTCGGCTCGATCAAGCTCAAGGGCGGTGTATTTGCGCCCGAGGTCGAGATCGACGCGCTGCGGGCGCTGCGCGCCGCGTTTCCCGGCCTGCCGCTGCGCATCGACCCCAACGGCGGATGGACAGTGGAGACGACACGCCGCGTCATGCCGGCGCTCGCCGCCGAGGGGCTGCTCGAGTACCTGGAAGACCCGGTCAGCACGCTGCAGGAAATGGGCGAGGTGGCCTGCTTCGCCCATGGCATGCCGCTGGCCACCAACATGGTCACCGTCGCCTTTGGTCACATCCCCGAGACCGTGCGTCTGGGTGCGGTGCAGGTAATCCTGTCCGACCACCACTACTGGGGCGGACTGCGCGCCACCCAGCACCTGGCAGCGATCGGCCGCACCTTTGGCATCGGCATCTCGATGCACTCCAACTCGCACCTGGGCATCAGCTTGGCGGCGATGACGCATCTGGGCGTGACCATTCCCAACCTGCGTTATGCCAGCGATACCCATTACCCGTGGCAGGAGGACGAGGTCATCACCGGCGGCAAACTGAAGATCGACGGCGGGCAGCTGGCACCACCACCCGGTCCCGGTCTGGGCGTGACGCTGGACCGCGAGCAGCTCGCGCGGCTGCACCGCAATTACCTGGGCTGCGGCATCCGGGTGCGCGACGACGCGAAGGAGATGCGCAAGCACCAGCCGGATTTTGATGACCGGCGGCCGCGGTTTTGACGCGGCTGCGCTTCACGCGTACCCGGTCGACCCATCCGGTTTCACCGGCACCTTGCGCTCCCAGTGGATGTATTCCTCGGTGCCCAGCAGCTGCTCGTCCATCTCCACCCCCCAGCCCGGGCGATCAGGACGCAGTTCCAGATGGCCGCCCACTGGCAGGTAGGGGTCTTTGACGTAATGGGCGCCCTGCGGCCCGGCGGCGCGCGCCTCCTCCTGGTTCCCGGTGCCGAACACATACCCGGGGCCGTGCGGCAGGCGGTACTCGAGGATACGAAAATTGGTCTGGGCGGCGCTGAAGTGCACATTGATGGCCGTGGCCAGCGGGCCCATCGGGTTGTGCGGCGCGATGGTCACGAAATGGGTTTCGGCCAGCGCCGCAATTTTGCACATCTCCAGCACGCCGCCCACGACACAGATGTCGGGCTGAATGATGTCGCAGCCACGCGCCTGCAGCAGGCGCTGGAACTCGAAGCGGCTGTACAGCGACTCGCCGGTGGCCAGCGTGCAGCTGGTGCCGCGCTTGAGCTCCCCCCAGGCCTCGATGTTTTCCGGGCGCAGCGGCTCCTCGAAAAACAACGGGTCGTAGGGCGCCAGCGCATTGGCCAGCTGCATCGCCTGCCCGGTCTCGAAGATCTTCGCGTGCGCGTCGAACGCGATCTCGTAGTCGGAGTGCACGGTCTCGCGCAGCTGGCGGAAATACTCGGCCGCCTGCCGCACCACCTCACCCCAGCGATGGCGGTGCATGTCGACGCGGTAGGGGCTGAGCTTGAAGGCGGTGATGCCCCACTCGTCGCGCAGGGCGTCCATCTCGTCGCGCGCGGCAGCCGGGTCGGGCGCTGTGTACAGGCCGGCATAGACCTTGACGCGGTCGCGCACGTGGCCACCCAGCAGCATGTAGACCGGTACACCCAGCGCCTTGGCCGAGATGTCCCACATGCAGTGGTCCAGCGCCGAAATGGCTGCCAGCCCCAAGGCACCGGGCGGGAACCGTGTCTGCTGCATCAGGTAGTGGATCAGGTAGGCGATGCGCCGCGGGTCCCGGCCCTTGAGGAAGGTCAGCAGGTAGTCCAGTAGCGGGAACAGTGCGAGGTCGGGGCCATGGTTGTAACACTCGCCCCAGCCGGTGATGCCATCATCGGTGTCCATCGCCACGATGACGCGCGGGCGGTCCTTGTCGCGCGACATGAAAACGCGCAGGCGGTCGATCTTCATGGTGTCACTTCTTGGCGGAAAAATGCCGGGCGCGCTGCAGGCGTGTCTGTACGTAGGCGTTCTCGTCGTGGGTGCCGGGTGCGTACGAACCCGAGGCCGCAGACACCTGCGACGAGATGTTGGTCTGGCTGGGAAAGCGCGCCACAAAGTCTTCGTCGATGTCCACCCCCAAGCCCGGCGTGTTGGGAACCTGCAGGAACCCGTCCACCTGCTGCGGATGCGGAATCACGGTGTGCGCACGGCCTTCCCAGTCGTCCTCGATGCGCTCCAGGAACAGCGCGTTCGGTATCGCCGCCATCAGGTGCAGGGCCGCGTATTCGGCCACCGGCCCGAGCGAGCCAGAATGCGGCGCCACCATGATGTGGTGTGCCTCGGCCATGGCCGCGATCTTCTTCATCTGCGTGATGCCGCCGGCGCGCCCGGTGTCGGGCTGGACCACATCCACCAACTCGCGTTCGATCAGGTCACGCAGGCCAAAAATGGTGCTCATGCGTTCGCCGGCCGCCAGCGGCACATGGGCCGCGTCGCGGATGCGTTTGTAGCCGTCCAGGTTGTCGGGCGCGATCGGGTCTTCGATGAAGAGCAGGTGGTAGGGCTCCAGGGCGCGCGCCAGTTGTGCCGCGTCACCGGGAGTCATCCACGGTGGGCCGTGCAGGTCGATCATGATGTCCATCTCGTCGCCCACCGCCTCGCGCAGTGCGGCCACCTTGCGCACCGGGTCGGACACACCACCGCACTTGATGGCGGTCACGCCGCGCGCCTTCAGACTCAGCGCCACCTCAGGCGTGTTGGCGTGCGCATAAATGCGGATCTTGTCACGCATCTGGCCGCCGAGCAGGTTCCACACCGGCACACCCAGCACCTTGCCCTTGATGTCCCACAGCGCCATGTCGATGCCCGTCATCGCGCCGGCGCCCACGGTGCCGGTCATCCCGTGCACCATGATGGCCGACATCATGCGTTGCCACAGGCGCTCGATGTGGGTCGGGTCTTCGCCGAGCAGGAGGTGCTTGAGGTCCTGCACCGCGGTCTCTATAACGCGCGGCCAGCCGGAGCATTCGCCGATTCCGACCACGCCTTCGTCGGTGTACACCTTGACGAACAACCAGTTGCGCGTGCCAGTGATGCCGGCGGAATAAGTCTGGCTGCCGAAGGCGTTGTCTGACGCCCAGGCCTTGGGCTGTGGTGCGCCCACATGCATCAGGAAGGTCTTGATGTCGGTGATCTTCATGGCAGCTCCGCCTGTTGGGTTGCCAGGGCGCCCATCGCCTGGCCGGCCCGGCGCAGGGCGGCGGCGGCGGCCGGTACCACCGGTGCGTATTTGCCGAAGCCGTGGATCACGCCGGGCACCACGTCCACGGTGGCGGTCACACCCTGCTCAAGGCAGCGGCGGGCGAGCAGGAAAGTGTCCTCGGCCAGCGGGTCGAGCCCGGCCACTGTCAGGTAAAGCGGCGGCAGGCCGGTCAGGTCTGCATGCAGCGGCGCGGCGATGGGGTCGGTGTGGGGCTGGCCGCCCAGGTAGTTGGCCCAATACCACTGCATGCGCGCGGTGCTCAGGCCCCAGTCTCCATCGCCGTACCGTTGGTTGCTCCAGGTGTCGAAAATCGGTGCGAAACAACCGTACAGCAACAGTGCCGCAAACGGCAGCGGACCGCCGCGGGCCTTGAGGGCCACCAGCGTGCCCAGCGCGATGTTGGCGCCGGCCGAATCCCCGCCCAGGCACATGCGAGCGAGGTCGAACTGCAGACCCTCCGCGCCACAGACCAGGGCATCCAGCACGTCCAGCGTGTCCTGTACCGGCGCCGGCGCCGGATGCTCCGGGGCCAGGCGGTAGTCGACCGACACCACCGCCAGTCCGCTTTCGGCCACCAGTCGGCGCACCATGTTGTCGTGGGTCTGGAACGACCCCGCAGTCCATCCGCCGCCATGCAGATATACCATGGCACGGCCGGCGCGTGCCTGCGCCGGGTGGTACACCCGCACCGGCCGACCGGCGATCACGCCGTCGCGGTGCGATACGCCGGCGACCTCGAACCGGTTCCAGCGCACGGCCTGGTCCTCCATGTTCTGCCGCACCACCGCCAGGGGCAGGGTCTGCGGATGCGGCGCGTTGGCGGCACGCAGTTCGTCCACGAACTCCTGCATGCGGGGGGCGACGTGGATGGGCATGGGTCTTGTCCTCGGGTCAGTAACGGGCGCACCGGATCGCGTCGGGCGCAGCGTCAGCCTGGCGGCTGGTAACGGAAGCGCTTGTGCATGCCGCGCGCGCGCGGATCGGGCTGCGGGATGGCAGACAGCAGCGCCTGGGTATAGGGGTGCGTGGGGGCGTCGCAGACCTGGTTGGTGTCGCCGGTCTCGACCACCTTGCCGCGGTACATCACCGCCACGCGGTCGCAGAAATAGCGGATCACCGCGATGTCATGGCTGATGAAGATGAAGGACAGGCCAAGCTTGTCCTGCAAGTTGAGCAGCAAGTCCAGCATCTGCGAGCGCAGCGACACGTCCAGCGCCGAGGTGGCTTCGTCGGCGACGATGATGCGCGGGTTGAGCGCCAGCGCGCGTGCGATTCCGATGCGCTGGCGCTGCCCGCCCGAGAACGCATGCGGGTAGCGCTCGCGCCAGGCCGGCTCCAGGCCCACGTTCTGCAGCAGCTCGGCGACCCGGTCGTCGAGCGCCTTGCCCTTGGCCAGCCCGTTGACCAGCAGCGGTTCACCCACGATCTGGGCCACCGTCATGCGCGGGTTCAGCGAACCCACCGGGTCCTGGAAGATCATGCGGATTTCGCGCCGGCAGGCCTTGAGTGTCTGCTTGTCGGCGTTCACGATGTCGACCACCGAGCCATCGGCGCGGCGGTACTCGATGACGCCGGCGTTCGGGTCGTACACCCGCAACAGGCAGCGGCCCATGGTGGTCTTGCCCGAGCCGGATTCTCCGACGATACCCAGCGACTCTCCGGGCATGACATGCAGAGATACTCCGTCGACCGCCTTGATGGGCGCCTTGGCGTTGCCGAAGTGCAACTGCAGGTCGCGCACCTGCAGGATCGGCTGGGCAGAGGCCGGAATCGGCGCGCGCTTGAGGCGGATGTCAGCGGTGCGCCCGAGCTTGGTCACCGAGCCGATCAGCATCTGCGTGTAGGGGTCCTGTGGCGCGTGGAAGATGGCCTCCACCGCACCCGTCTCCACGACCTTGCCGTGGTTCATCACGATCACCTGGTCGGCGATCTCGGCCACCACGCCCATGTCGTGTGTGATGAACATTACCGCCATGCCATGGCTCAGCTGCAGCTTCTTGATCAGGTCCAGTATTTCCGCCTGTGTGGTCACATCCAGCGCGGTGGTCGGTTCGTCGGCGATCAGCAGCGCCGGGTTGCAGGCCAGCGCCATCGCGATCATCACGCGCTGGCGCATGCCGCCCGAAAACTCGAAGGTGTAGCGGTCCACCGCCGTGTCCGGATTGGGGATCTCGACCTGCGTGAGCAGCTCCACGCAACGCGCGCGCGCGGCCTGCTTTGGCATCTTCAGGTGCAGTGTCAGCACCTCCATGATCTGGTTGCCGACGGTATGCACCGGCGACAGCGAGGACATCGGCTCCTGGAAGATCATGGCGATCTCGGCACCGCGCACGGCTCGGATCTCGCGCGAACGCGGACCCAGTTTTGCCAGGTCTACGCTGCTGCCATCGGGTCGATGCAGCAGCATGGAGCCACCCATGATGCGCCCGGGTTCGTCGACGATCTGCAGGATCGAGCGCGCCGTGACACTCTTGCCACTGCCGCTTTCGCCCACCACGCACAGGGTCTTGCCGCGCTCGACGTCGAAGGAGACACCGTCGACGGCCCGGATGGTGCCGGTGCGGATCGGGAAGAAGGTGCTCAGGTCGCGCACCTGGAGCAATGGAGTCCCCATGCGTACCGGACTACTGTCCGTTCCGGGGCGTGTCACTTCCCTGGCATCGGTGACAGCCGATGACGCAAGGTTTTCGCTGCCCTCCTGGGGGGCTGATTTCCCTTGCGACGGCCCGGCGGGAGACTGTGTGGCGCGCGCGCCCGCGGGTTGCGACGTGCTCATTTGTTGTACGGGTCGGAGGCGTCGCGCAGGCCGTCACCGAGGAAGTTGAGCGCGATCACCGCCACCACCACGGCGGCGCCGGGCGCGAACAACCAGGGGGCGGTCGCGATCGAGCGGATGTTCTGCGCCTCGCGCAGCAAAACGCCCCAGGAGATGGTCGGCGGCTGCAGGCCCAGGCCGAGGAAGCTCAGCGAGGTTTCGGCCAGGATCATGGCGGGAATCGCCAGC
>JANOUM010000046.1:0-3338 GCA_031416855.1 Rhodoferax sp.
CAGTGCTGCCAGATAAGTGAAATTATGTCCAGTGCGACGCGTCCATGCATCGCGAATCGCGAGCGTTTACGCGGCTCGCCGGCCCACGCCGCACCAGAACTTCTCATAACTGGGATCTTTGCATAACGCTGCTTATGGAAATCTTTCCATAAGCAGCGCAAGCGGTCCGACACGACAGGCAGCTTTGCTGTTGCCTGGTTCCACATCGGTCGGCAGCACTTGGTGGTCTTTGTCACCATGCCCGTTGCTCAAGACGCGCGGTCAAGCGCAGTGCCAGTCTTGGATTTCCGCGACCTCTTGTCGGTTGCACCGAAATACCCTGTAGGGTTTCACGTCACGTTTTATCGAATTTTGCGGTGAGGAAATCATGGCCAAATTCAGGAGCCTGCATTCAGTTGACTCACGCCGCAGATGGCTGGGCTCCGGCCTCGGATTTCCCGCACTGGCCTGGACGGGCACCCTGCGCGCGCAGGGCAATCCGCCAGTGGTGATCGGGTGGCTGGACACCACCAGCCGTGAACGCCACTGTTGGGCCAGGAACGCCTTTAACGAAGGCATGGCTGCGCTGGGCCGAAAACCGCTCGTGCACTACGTGCTCGAAGAGCGGTATACGGACGGACGGACCGAGCGTCTGCCGGCGCTGGCGCAAGAGCTCGCTGCAACGAGACCCGCTGTCATCGTGGTAGGTGGCTCGACTCCCGCCAGAGCGGCGGCCGCTGCCGCACCGACGACACCGGTCGTTCTTTGCAATGGCGATCCGTTGGCGGGCGGCTTGGTGACCAACTTGGCACGGCCGGGTGGCCTGATCACCGGGGTGAGCAACGTCAGTTCGGAAACCCGCCAGAAAGTGATCGAATTGCTGGCCGAGGCAATGCCCAAGCTGCGTCGTGTCGGGTTTCTGGTCGACTCGTCGGGTCCCAATGTCGGCTCCATCGTCACTGCGACTCGCCAGGCCGCCGAGCGCTCTCGCTTCGAAGCTGTCATCGTCGAGATGGCGAAGCCGGAAGCCATAGCGCCGGCCTTTGTGCAATTGGCGAAGGCCAAAGTGCAGGCACTGGTGGTCTTGCCTTCTACGTGGTTCAACGGCCACATCGACGCCATCATGGCCTCTGTGCTGGCGCAGCGCTGGCCGGTCGTCGGCGTCATGGAATCGATCCCGCCGCGGGGTGGTCTGTTCAGTTTTGGCTCCGATGCCAGTGCGCGCGTCCGGCGCTCGGCCTACTACGTCGGCCGCATCCTCAAAGGCGCCCAGCCCGGTGACCTGCCCATCGAACAACCGACCACTTTCGAGCTGGTGCTCAACATGACAATCGCCAAGACGCTGAGCATCACGTTTCCGCCGTCGATTCTGGTTCGTGCGACCGAGGTCATCGAATGAACGCCCGCCTCAACCAGCTCATCACACTGACTGGAGGCTTGTTGATGCTCAGATGTGCCGCGACGCGGTCACGTCTTGGGTGGCTCGTACTCGGCTTGTTGCGCCCAATCGTTAAAAAGGTTGCGGAGCTCTTCCGGGAGGTCAAGCACGAAGTCAATGTCTAGTGGGTACGTATCAGCCAGGAAATAGCGGCACGCATCGAGCAGCACTTGGCCCTGTCGAGCGTCTTTCGGCTTCTTTTGAGCATTTCGTTCCGGCTTTTTGGCCAGCCACAGCTTATGAACGGCCATCCACCGGGGGTCCGGAACATAGAGCGGGCAGGCACGATGCCGCTGGGTCGCAACCACCACAAATGCCGCTTTCCCGCGCAACAACCACTCTTGCTCTACCAACGAAACCATCGGCTCGAAGACCTCATTCTTGGGCAGGGGCGCTCGACTTGGCGCCGCCAACAACTCTACCTCGTAGCCTGTGCTGTTAACTGCTTGATAGGGCTTTTTGGGGTTTAAGCGGTAAGTGAAGTCAATGGACTGCAGCACTGCCATCAGGGACTTGCGGCCTTCGACATCGGAGTCCGGCACCAAGCTTGCAAGGGATACGGACGAGCCTCGGCACCAGGCCAAATCAAAGTCTTGGGTCGGCTCATTCCCCGCTGGAAATTTCACGCCACAGAGAGTCTCATAAGCTGCAAAAGCATTGGTCCCGACAACAAGAAGGTCGTTTCTCAGCAACCCCGCGACATCCAACGCGCGCAACAGTTCGCCCTGCTTGTCCAGCATCACGGGCAATCGAAGAGCCCGGTACTGAAGGGCACGCTGATCTATGAGGACATCAGCTTCGGACGCCCGTTTTTTGGCCAGCGCCTTTTCAGTGACGAAGGCGGCGTACAGGGCCTCGGTCTCTGCCGAGCGAGCGCCCTTGGTAGTCGCGCTGTCGTAGCCGCCATTTTTGACTGCGAGATACTCAACTTCGCCTTTGCGCTGCCAGAACATCGAGGTGGGCAGAGACGCCAAAGTCTTTCGGGCCTCATGCCACTGGTCGTAAGCCGCTTCGAGATTGGCAATGATTTGCCCTGAATCGGACCGAAAAGGGACGAAATCAGACTTGAGATAGGCCATGGTCGGTTGATTATCGGAATATTCCACCGACCATGGTCAAATTTGTCCATGGTCGGTGGAAAAGAGCGATTCCAAGCGCGTCCCCGCGTGCACGGCACCCTCGCGGGTGCCCCGGGAAATTTTTGGTGTCATCGCAGTGGGCATTCCCTTGCTTCGACATCTCACCGAAGTGCGCCGACAGGCGCCAAGTGCAATGCAAACTGGGCAGCCTCCTCGAGACTCTCTCAGCTTGGGCATCCCAGTTGTTGTCCACAGCGCCGGTCATTTTGCGGGCCAGGGTCAATGGCTGTTTTCGAGCCAGTAGTTCCGCTAGTCGAATGTCCGGGCGCGGTCTATCGCGGGCACTCGCAAAGCCGTCGGGCCCCCCACCAGCATTGGGTGTTCGGCGTCTTCTTGCCCAACCGCGCTGCAAGGCCCGCCTGCACGCCTCAACCAGCCGCCGGCGTGCGCCGCACATCGCGCCCGGGCAGCACCTGCAGGTCGTTGTCGCGCGCAAAATTGACACAGAAATCCCAGGCCAGCACCTCCTCGTCGCGCAGGTCGTGGTGCACCACCACACACTTGGTGCCCTCGCGCACACCGGGCACACACCAGGGCGAATAACCCAGGTGGCTGCCGCGCTGCGGGCCACCGGGCCGAAACTGGCTCATCACGCCGGCGAGCCGTTCCGCCCAGTCGGTGGGGCGGAAGGTCTTGCCGTCGTGGGTCAGGCCCAGGATCACGAATTCATTGGCAGCTTCAGGATTCATGGGTAG
Organism: Rhodoferax sp.; assembly: GCA_031416855.1. Taxonomy (GTDB): domain Bacteria; phylum Pseudomonadota; class Gammaproteobacteria; order Burkholderiales; family Burkholderiaceae_C; genus CAISIP01. The sequence goes on from JANOUM010000046.1 coordinate 3,252, forward strand.
GTGTGAGCGGGCGGGCACGCCTGACAGGACTCTAACAGGCAATATTCGCACCAGCCTGACGGTCCGCGGGGCTTGGGGCCGCGCATC
>JANOUM010000047.1:0-3796 GCA_031416855.1 Rhodoferax sp.
CCGCCCTGCCAGCGTCAGATCCGGAACGGATTGCGAATCGACAGCGTGCTTCGACCGTCTGGCTCGGGCAATTGGATGTTGAGCCCGTCCTGCATGTCCTCGCTGTACAAAACAGCACAGTTGCTGAGGCCCGCGGCAGCAACGATGTTGGCGTCGTACAAGGATAGCTTGTACCGTCCCATCAAGGCCAATGCTGACTGGTGCGTACGGACGCTGAGGTCATACACCTCGCAGCTGTTGATCAGGGTGTTGGACAGGAGCTGTATATCAGCCAGTGCCATGGCGCGCTTTTTGCGCAGCACATTGGCGAATTCATTGAGCACTTGAACGCTGATGACACTTTCGCCCGCCAGCAGTTGCTCGACCGTGTCGGCACGCGCGCTGTCATCCACCCAGTAGATCAGCACATTGGTGTCGATGAACGTTCTCACCGCGCGTTGGCCTCGTCGCGGTCGAATGCAAAGTCGGCGGGCCAGGGCGCGCGAAGCCTGCGCACGGCCTGCAGTTGCTCCAGCTTTCCAGGTTGGCGCACCACGGTCACACGTGCTGGCTGCTTTGCTTTGCGTGGTGCCGGTTGCAACAACAGCTCGTCGCCATCGGAAATGCCGAGCTCCTGCACCAGGGCCACGGGCAATCGCACCGCCAGGCTGTTCCCCCATTTTGCAACTTGCATCGTCAATCTCCGGTTGGATATACGTTGAATATAGTATATCTAACCCGGCCGTGGACCCGCACTCACCCGGCGAAGGTGGTCTCCGGTAGACCACGAACGCCCGGGATGCGGATCGCGAACAGCGAGCCCGATTGCGGGGCCGCCAGCAGGGCTGCCTCGCTGAGCCGCACCGAGGCGCTGGTGACGTACAAGGTGTCCAGGCTGGTGCCGCCAAAGCAGCAACTTGTGGGGCGCGGGACCGGCATGCGGACGCGCAACAGTTCGCGGCCGTCCGGCGCGTAGCGCGATACCCGCCATGCGTCCCACACTGCTACCCACAGGCATCCTTCTTCGTCCACGGTCAGGCCGTCGGGTGTGCCGTCGCTGGTGTCGAGTGTGATGAAGGGCCACCCACCACAAACGTGCCGCGGCGATGGCCATGGTCGCGCTCGAGATGGCCATGCGGGACGCCCTGGGCCAAAACACCGGCTTGCCGTTGCATGCTTTGTGGGGCGGTGCCTACCGCCAGCAGGTGTCGGTTCGGCTACCTGTCGGGCACCGAGCCCCCGGCACCCACCGCAAGTTCCATCGCCACCGCTGCGCTGCTGCGTTTCTCCGCCAAGGCGGCCTGGGGTCCGGACATGTCGGGCGTGCCGAATCAACCTGTCCCGGTGGCCGGACGGTCTCGTTTCGACTTCAGCGCGCCGCGGCGTGCCAAGGAGTGCACCCAACGGACACAGCAGTTTGCGGACGTCTCGCAATGCGTCAAACCACGCCGACCCTGATCGGGATGCGTTTCCTCCCGAAATTGCCGGCCTGCGCCGCGTAGCACCCGGCGACCGCGCAGCCGCAGTCCGGGCACAGCCCGCCAGTTGTCAGCCGGTAGGCCTTGATTTGGTGCCAGTCGCGCACGATCAGAGGCGTCTGGCACGCAGGGCAGAAGGTGGTGTCGCCGTCGCGGTGGTGCACGTTGCCGGTGTAGACGTAATGCAGCCCCTGTTTGAGCGCGATGTTGCGTGCGTGTACCAGTGTGGCGGGTGGAGTGGGCGGCACAGCGCGCATCTTGTGATCGGGGTGGAAGGCCGAAAAATGCAGTGGCACGTCGGGCCCGAGCTCCTGCATGATCCATCGGCTGAGGGCGGTGATTTCCGCATCCGAATCGTTGTGGCCCGGTATCAGCAGCGTGGTGATCTCGAACCAAACAGCGGTCTCGCGCTTCAGGTAGACCAGCGTGTCGAGCACCGGTTGGAGGTGGGACCCCGTGAGTTTGAAATAGAAGTCGTCGGTGAAGGCCTTCAGGTCGACATTGGCGGCGTCCATCTTGGCGTAAAAGTCGCGCCGCGGCTGCTCGTGCATGTAACCTGCCGTGACGGCCACTGTGTGCACGCCCCGCGCGTGGCAGGCGTCGGCCACGTCCATCGCGTATTCGGCGAAGATCACCGGGTCGTTGTAGGTGAAGGCCACGCTCTTGCAGCCGTTCTTGACGGCCTCCATGGCGATCGTCTCGGGTGATGCCTGGTCCATCAGGCGGTCCATGTCGCGTGATTTGCTGATGTCCCAGTTCTGGCAGAACTTGCACGCAAGGTTGCAGCCGGCGGTGCCGAAGGACAACGCACTGCTGCCGGGATAGAAGTGGTTGAGCGGCTTCTTTTCGATCGGGTCGATGCAAAAACCCGACGAGCGCCCGTAGGTGGTCAGGATCATCTGCCGGCCCTGGCGCGCCCGCACGAAACACGCGCCGCGCTGCCCTTCGTGCAGCTTGCAGTCGCGCGGGCAAAGGTCGCATTGCATGCGGCCATCGGCGGCCCAGTGCCAGTAGCGTGCGGGATAGGTGGATTCCTGGCTCATGGAGACACCTCGTCGCGCCGTTTGCGGGTATTGCGCGCGAGTTCCGACTCTTTCCATTTGTCAACGCTGTAGCGTTGCAGCCGGATGCCATCGACCCAGAAGTCGGCCGGTAGCCCGGCCTTGCGCTTTAGCTGCGCCATGAACTCACGTGGGCCCGGCAATTGCTCCCACACCTGCGGCAGGAAGGTGCTGCGGTGGTGGCCGAATTCGAACACCACGCCGTCAAAGCCGGGGCGCAGCTGGGCCAGCGCGTGGGACTCGTTGTCGAATGCGAGCGGCTGCTTTGGCGACAGCAGCGAGACCTCGATCTCGGTGGCGGGTAGTTCTGCTGCCGCCAGCGGCACAAAACGTGGATCGCGCAAAGCCGCAGCCACCGCGTTGGCCTGCACGTCGGCAAGCACGGAACGGCGGGGCTCCAGGGAGCCGATACAACCGCGCAGCTGCCCGTGCCGGGTGAGCGTGACGAATGTGGCCCCTGGCTGCCGCAGCCAGGGGAGGTGGTCGGCGAGGCCTTTCGGGGAACCGGCGGCTGCAGTGGCTGACATCGGTCCCAATGCGGCGGAAATTGCGGCCCGCGCAATTGGAATCAGGACGTCTCCGCGATCAATCTGCATCGGCGAGCCCTTCGTTGAATGCGACTGAAGCGTACCCGACCACGCGCTGCTTGTCGCCAGACGTGTCGCCGGAATTGCAGACACCGAGCAACTCGGGCTGCAGGCCGTGGTAACGCGCGGCGAGCAGCAATCCGTTGATCGGAGTGCCGCCGCACGCCTGTTCGTGCGAGAGGGGACCTGCCAGGGCAAGGATGCGCTGCACAGTGTCATGGTCCATCGATTGGGCGCTGGTATAGGGCAGGAAGTGCGACAGGTCAGAGCTGACCACGATCAACGTCTCCGGCCCACCCCACAGGATTTCCAGCACCTGCGCCACCTCGGCGGGGTGGGCGTCCCCCACGGCCAGTGGCATCAGCGTGAAGTTATCCAGCACCGACTGCAGGAAGGGCAACTGCACCTCGAGCGAATGCTCGGGCGCGTGGGCTGCCGGGCTCACGCGCACCTGGCGCAGTGGCGAGATCAAGGCGACCGAGGCCTGATCGATGGTGATCTCACCCAGCGGCGTGGCGAAGCGGTCGACTCCGGGCAGCGCCAGTCCGCGCACCGGCACCCGGTGCACCGGCCCCAGCAACACCACGCGCCGGATCGTTGCACGCCCCGGTGCCAGGCGTGCGTAGGCGCGGGCCGCCATCGGCCCGGAATAGACATAACCCGCATGGGGAACGATGAGCGCCTTGGGCCA
>JANOUM010000048.1:0-8272 GCA_031416855.1 Rhodoferax sp.
AGCTCCTCGCCGTCCAGCCGCAGCGGCTGCGCCGGCACGTCCGGGTTGCGCCGCACCCGCATTTTGTTGAGCACCCGGGTCTTGGCGGGGTCGAGATCGAAGGTCAGGTCGACAGAGTCGATCCAGTAGGCTGGAGGCTGGTAGTCCAGGCGCTGGATGCTGACCGCCTGTCCCTGTCCGTCACGGTTGCTTGGCATGGAGGTTCCCCAAAAAGTTGGATTCGATCAGTTCGTGGTAAGAGCGGACGCTGGCGACCACGTGGGGGCCGGCCAGCTGTTCCGCCGTATGGCTGGTGCACACGGCCACCGCCCGCATGCCGGCGCGGCGTGCCGCTTCGATGCCGAAAGGCGCGTCCTCGAACACGATGCAGGCCTCGGGCGCGGCACCGATCCGGCGCGCTGCCTCCAGGAAGATCGCCGGCTCGGGCTTGCCGGGCAGCCCTTCGTCGCCGCCCACGACGGCATGTGGCATCGGGTCCATGCCCAGGTGCGAGAACGCAAACGCGATATTGTGCTTGTCGCCCGCTGTTCCCACACCCACGCGCAGGCCACGGCCGATGGCGTCGGCGCTGAAGGCCTTGAATCCCGGCACCTCGGCGAACACCGGAGCGAATAATGCGCGGTAGATTTCTTCCTTCTGGTGCACCAGCTCCCAGCATTCCTTTGGATTCATCGCGCGGCCGAACAGCAGCTCCATGCATTCGGCGCCGGTGCGACCGGTGGTCCGGCGCAGCAACTCGTCGACCTCGATCGTCAGGCCATGGCGCTCGGCAAATCCGACCCAGCTGCGCGCGTGAAAGGGCATCGAGTCGATCATGGTGCCGTCCATGTCGAAAATCAGGGCCTGGATCGGCATCGGTCAGACCCCTTGTTTGAGCGAGGCTTCGATGAACACGTCGAGGTCGCCATCGAGCACCTTCTGGGTGGCGGAGACCTCCACGTTGGTGCGCAGGTCCTTGATGCGGCTGTTGTCGAGCACATAGCTGCGGATCTGGTGGCCCCATCCGACGTCGGTCTTGCTGTCCTCGAGCTTTTGCTGCTCCTCCTGGCGCTTGCGCATTTCGTGGTCGTACAGCCGGCTGCGCAGGCGTTTCCAGGCCACGTCGCGGTTGCTGTGCTGGCTGCGGCCGTCCTGGCACTGCACCACGATGCCGGTGGGCAGGTGGGTCAACCGCACGGCGGAGTCGGTCTTGTTGATGTGCTGGCCGCCGGCGCCGCTGGCGCGGAAGGTGTCGACCCGCACATCGGAGGGGTTGATGTCGATCTCGATCGAGTCGTCGATCTCCGGGTAGACGAACACGCTGGCGAAGCTGGTGTGGCGCCCGCCCGACGAATCGAACGGGCTCTTGCGCACCAGGCGGTGCACGCCGGTCTCGGTGCGCAGCAGGCCGAAGGCATATTCACCCTCGATCTTGATCGTGGCGCCCTTTATGCCGGCAGTGTCGCCGGCCGATTCGTCCTCGATCGAGGCCTTGAAGCCCTTGCGTTCGGCATAACGCAGGTACTGGCGCAGCAACATGCTGGCCCAGTCGCAGGCCTCGGTGCCACCGGCACCGGCCTGGATGTCCAGGAAGCAGTTCATCGGGTCGGCCGGGTTGTTGAACATGCGCCGGAACTCCAGCTGCTCGATCTCGGTGGCCAGCTTGGCGGTCTCGGACTCGATGTGCAGCAGGCTGTCGGTGTCGCCCTCGTCCTTGCCCATCGCGTACAGCTCGGAGTTGTCCGCCAGTTCGGTGGCCAGGTGCGTCAGCGAGAGCACGACGCCATCGAGCGCCTTCTTCTCGCGCCCCAGTTCCTGGGCTTTCTTGGGGTCGTTCCAGACCGTGGGGTCTTCGAGTGAGGCGTTGACCGTCCTCAGGCGTTCGGATTTGGCATCGAAGTCAAAGATACCTCCGTAAATCCTCGGTGCGTGCGCTCAGGGAGGAGAGTTGGGTGCCGATCTGGTTGATGTGTTCTGCGTCCATGGGGGAATCCTGCGGTGGGTTGTTCTGAAGGCACGTGCGCCCGAACCGGCTATTTTCTCATGCGCCACGCTCAGGCCAGAAATGCCTCCAGCAGGCGCGCCACGGCAACGGGCTGGTCGTGGTGCAGCATGTGCCCGGCATCCTGCACCACCTCGATACGGCAGTCGGGGATCACGCCGAGCCGCTCGTGGTATTCGTGCTTGCTGAACTTGCCCTGCCACCACTCGGGAATCGGGTCGTCGCTGGCCTCGATCGCCAACACCGGCATGCTCAGCATCTTGTACATCTCGAGCATTTCGTCTACCCGGATCAGATTGGCGCCGATGATCTTGTGCGCCGGGTCGCCCATGATGACCCATTGGCCCAGCTCGTTCTGTTTGGCCCAGCGCGTCGCGAGCCACTCGGCCTTGTCACGGCCGGCCTGGTCGCGCGCAAGCCGCGGATTGGTCTTGGACAGGCGCCGCGCCACTCCGGCGGCGCTGTCGTAGGGCCGCAGGTCGAGTTCCCCGCGCAGGTGCGACTTGAGTTCGTCGATCCAACGGGCATACCGCCGCGGTGCCTGATCGGGCCGGGATTTCGGACCACCGAAACCTTCCATGTTGACCAGCCGGCGGATGCGCTCGGGCCGGATGCCGCTGTAGTACATCACCACGTTGCCGCCCATGCTGTGGCCGACCAGATCGACCGCGCGCTCTCCGGCGTAATGGTCCAGCAGCAGTTCGAGGTCGGCAAAATAGTCGGGAAACCAGTAGTTGTCTGTGTCCGGCCCGGTGGTCAGGCCGTAGCCGCGCCAGTCGGGGGCGATAACCTGGCGGCCCTGCATGAACGCATCGGACAAGGCGTCCACCACAAACTGGTAGGACGCGGCAACGTCCATCCAGCCATGCACCAGCACCAGCGGCGGCTGCTCCGGGCTGGGCTCGCCCCAGGTCCATACGTGGTAGTTGTGCTTTCGTATCGGGACGAATTCGCTGCGAGAGGATCGGATGACTTGGTACATTAAGGTGATGATAAGGAGGCTCGCCGTGCGACGCAGTCAACTGAACGACAGGTCCGCACCTGCCATGCCCGCTGCGGACCCGTTGGCGGACCACCATGCTGCGATGCACCAGGCGTACGGCTGGGACGTGCCGGCAGAGTTCAACATGGCCCAGGTCTGCTGCGGGCGTTGGGCCCACATGCCGGACGCCGCCCAGCGGGTCGCCGTGATCGCGGATGGCCCGTTGGGGAACCATCGCAAGTGCTCCTTTGCCGAGTTGCAGCAGGCGGCCAATCGGCTTTCCAATGCGCTGCAGGCTCTGGGCGTCGAACGTGGCGACCGGGTGGCCATTGTCATGGCGCAGCGCTTTGAGACGGCGGTTGCCTATATGGCGGTGCTGCAGATGGGGGCGGTGGCCTTGCCCTTGTCGATGCTGTTCGGCCCCGAGGCGCTGGAGTTCCGTCTGCACGACAGCGAGGCCGTCGTCGCGATCTGCGATGCATTGGCCCTTGATGGCCTGTTGGCCGTGCGGGCCAGGTGCCCCATGTTGCACAGCGTGATCCGTGTCGATGACCGCCCGGGAGACACCAACCCGGATTTCGAGGCGGTTCTGGCGCAGCAGGCGCCGCTGTTCGCGCCGCGCAAGACGCAGGCCGACGACCCGGCGGTGCTGATTTACACCAGTGGCACCACCGGGCCGCCCAAAGGGGCGTTGATCCCGCATCGCGCGCTGATCGGCAACCTGAGCGGGTTTGTTTGCAGCCAGAACTGGTTCGGGTTCGACCCGACCGGTGTACGCACCGGCTCGGACAGTGTGTTCTGGTCGCCGGCCGACTGGACGTGGACGGGCGGGTTGATGGACGCCCTGCTGCCCAGCCTGTACTTCGGACGGCCCATCGTGGCCTTCAATGGGCGTTTCTCGCCGCTGGGCGCGTTCGAGCTGATGGAAAGACACGGCGTGACGCACACCTTCCTGTTTCCCACCGCCCTCAAGGCAATGATGAAGGCTTGGCCCGAGCCGCGCCAGCAGTTCCGCCTGTGCCTGCAGGCGATCATGAGCGCCGGCGAAGCGGTCGGTGACGCGGTGTTCACCTACTGCCGCGACGCCTTGGGTGTGACCGTCAATGAAATGTTCGGCCAGACCGAAATCAACTACATCGTGGGCAATTGCGCCATGAATGAGCGGCGGGGTGCCGGCGTCGGCTGGCCCGCCCGACCGGGGAGCATGGGACGTGCCTACCCCGGCCACCGGGTGGCGGTACTTGACGATGCCGGGCGTGAGTGCGCAGTCGGCGAACCGGGTGACGTAGCGGTGAACCGTTTCGATCTGCATGGCCGGCCGGACCCGATCTTCTTTCTCGGCTACTGGAAGAGCCCGGCAGCCACAGCGTGCAAATACACCGGCGACTGGTGCCGAACCGGCGATGTGGCGACACGCGATGCCGACGGTTACCTTTGGTACCAGGGCCGCGCCGATGATGTGTTCAAGGCCGCCGGGTACCGCATTGGTCCGGGCGAGATCGAGAACTGCCTGGTGAAGCACCCCGCGGTCGCCAATGCGGCGGTGGTGCCCAAGCCGGACAGCGCGCGTGGTGCGCTGGTCAAGGCCTATGTGGTGCTGGCGCCGGAGCACGCACTGCGGCGTGCCGGCCTGGGTGGTGACACCGTCGCGTTCGATGCCGCGCTGTCGGCGGATTTGCAGCAGCATGTGCGCGGGCGCCAGGCGCCGTACGAGTATCCGAAAGAGGTCGAGTTCGTGACCGAACTGCCCATGACGACGACCGGCAAGGTGCAGCGGCGCGTGCTCAGGCTGCAGGAAGTGGCCCGCGCCGCGGCCCGCTAGGAGCAGCCGTGGCACGCCGCGACCATGTGTCGGAAACTCCGGCAACACGCTGGCTGCGCGAGCGGAAGGTCGTGTTCGCCGAGCACATGTACGAGTACGTCGACCATGGCGGCGCGCAGCACAGCGCGCAGGTGCTGGGTGTCGATCCGTTTTGCGTCGTCAAGACGCTGGTGATGCAGGACGAGCGGGCCCGTCCGCTGCTGGTGCTGATGCATGGCAACCGCACCGTGAGCACCCGCAATCTGGCTCGGCAGGTCGGCGTGAAGTCCGTCCTGTCGTGCACACCCGAGACGGCGAACCGGCACAGTGGTTATCTGGTGGGGGGCACCTCGCCGTTCGCGACGCGCCGGGTGATGCCGGTCTTTGTCGAGCAGACCATCCTCGACCTGCCGCGCCTGCTCATCAACGGGGGACGGCGTGGCTACCTGATCGAACTCGATCCCGCCGAGTGTGTGCGCCTGCTCGACGCGAAGCCAGTGCAGTGCGCCCTGGCAGAATAGGGCCATAGCAGGGTCGCCACGACGGACTGCGCCGGAGACCCCGATGGATACGCTCAAGCTTCTGTTGCCCCTGCTCGCAGCCCTGGTCGCCTATGCTGTCGGCTCCTTGTCGTTTGCTGTCATCGTCAGCCGCCTCATGGGCCTGCACGATCCGCGCACCTATGGCAGCAAGAACCCAGGCGCCACCAACGTCTTGCGCTCCGGCAGCAAGCCGGCTGCGGTGGTGACACTGCTGCTCGATGCGGCCAAGGGCTGGTTGCCGGTGGCCTTGGTGGGCTGGTATGGCAAGCCATACGGCCTTGAGGACGGCACACTCGCGATGGTCGGGCTGGCGGCGTTTGCCGGGCACCTGTTCCCGGTGTTCTTCCGCTTTCAGGGGGGCAAGGGCGTGGCCACGGCGCTCGGCGTGCTGGTTGGCATTCATTGGGGGCTGGGCCTGGCGACTGCCGTCACCTGGCTGATCATTGCCTGGTTCTTCCGATATTCCTCGCTGGCATCTCTGGTGGCGGCGCTGTTTGCGCCGGTGTACTACATCTTCGGTGATGGAGTGGCCTGGTACACCGAGAAAAGCGTGCTGTTGGCGGTGGCGGTGATGGCGCTGCTGCTGCTGTGGCGCCATGCCGAGAACATCAGCCGGCTGGTGAAGGGCTCCGAGTCGCGGCTCGGTGCCGGCAAGCCGTAACACCTCAGGGCTGTTGCGCCGCATAGGCGCCGAGTTGCAGCACCAGGTGGTGGTTCAGGCGCACCCGCACGGACGAGGCGGCCAGCGAAGACCGGATCTGCGGATTTCCGTGCGCCGTGCGATGCAGCCGCGGCTGCGACAGCAAGTCTCCGGTCTCATCCAGGACGATCGCCACGTGCGGGTGATTGGGCTTGCTGCTGCGCCGCATCACCACTGCGATGTCGCCGCTGTCCATCCGCACATAGGTGCCCGGCGGACACAGGCCGACGGTGCGCACCAGTGAATGCCCGATCAGGTCGGACTGGTCACCGGCATCGCTGATGATGGAGCGAACCGAGTCGCTGGCAGTCCGGCCGGTGCGGGACTTCCGGGGGCTGATCATGGCCGCGTATCGGTCCACCACGCGCACGATGCGGGCCAGGCGCACTGCCGGCGCGACCTGCCACAGCTCCCCCCGGTCGGTCGCATCGTCGTGATGGCTGGTGACGATGTCGAGCCACAGGTCGTCCAGGATGCCGACGTTGGCCAGCATCATCCCGCCCTTGATCGGGTGGGCGCGGATGGCGTCCTGCTGCATCGGCGTGGGTTTGTCCAACTGGTTGGCCAACTCGTCCTGCAGCGCGGTCATGCCGATATTCATCGTCAGCGCCGCATGCACCAAGCTGTCGCGTTCGCCTTGCGCCAGGCTCAGCTCCACCGCGATCAGATGGCACAACACGGCGCACACCAGCGCGTGGGATGCGCTGTAGCCGACGGGCGAATTGGTGGCCAGCTGGAACAGCAGGTACAGGCCGACGTCCGCGTCGCGCTGCAGCAAGTCCTGCATCCAGCGGTCATATTGCCACGCCCGCTGCTGGAACTCCAGCACGCTGGCCGGGCTTCCCAGGATGACCGCGAGGCCGGCCTCCAGGTCCGACCACAGGCTCAGCAGATCTTCGTATTCGCTCTCGGTCTGGACGTTCACGTCAAAACCGCTTCTCGAGAACCATCTGATCGTTGTTGCGGGTCATCTGGAAACGCGTCAGGAAAGTATTGCCAAGTAGCACAAAGGGCATGGAACTGGGTGTCACCACCGCCTCGATCTCGCGCACCTCGACGTCGTTGATGCGCACCGATGCCAGTCGCACGCGCCATCCACGCGCCAGGCCGTTGGCCGTGCCCACCTGGACCGGCTCGCCCTTCTTGTAATCCAGGCCAATGCGTTCCGCATCCGATACGCCGATGCCGATCGCCGTGGCGCCGGTGTCAACCAGGAATTGAACCGTCCGCGAGTTGATCGTCCCCTGGCTGAGAAAGTGGCCGCCGGAGTCGGCCGAGATCACGATCCTGGCACCGCCGCCCGGGGCAGCCGGCGTGCCCACACTCACCGGCGCGCCACCCACGCGCAAGGTCTGGCGCTGGCCGCCGATTTCCAGCACCGCGTTGTCGGTCTGGGTCGAGATGACCTTGACACCGCGGTGGCTCTCTCCGGGTGCCACAACCTTTGGCGCGCCGCCGTCGATCACTAGCAGGGCTTTGGTTCCGAGGATGCCGGACAGGACCACGACAGGTGGCGGAGTCGGTGCCTGCGCATGGACATTCGCCCCCCACCAGGGCAGCCCGAGCGCTCCGGCCAGGGCCATCCGGGAAGCCAACTGCCGTCGCAGGCACATGGTCTTAGTCCCGAAAGTTGTCGAAACTCAGCGGCAGATCGGCGATCTCCTTGCGGATCAGGGCCATCGCCGCCTGGAGCTCGTCGCGCTTGGCGCCGGTCACCCGCACCGCATCACCCTGGATCGCAGCCTGGACCTTGAGTTTGCTGTCCTTGATCAGGCGCTGAATCTTCTTGGAGACGTCGGTTTCAATGCCGTTGCGCACCTTGATCACCTGCTTGACCTTGTCTCCGCCCATTTTCTGGACGTCGCCGCGGTCCAGGAAGCGGATGTCCACATTGCGCTTGGTGAGTTTGTTGCGCAGGATGTCCTCTACCTGGCCAAGCTGGAACTCCGCGTCGCCGACGAGGGTGATTTCCTTGTCCTTGAGTTCGATCGACGCCGCCGTGCCTTTGAAATCGAAGCGCGTGCCGATCTCCTTGGTGGTGTTGTCCACCGCGTTCCTGACTTCCACCAGGTTCGCCTCGCAAACTGTGTCAAAAGAAGGCATGTTGTTACCAGTCGATGAGCGGATCGGCACTTCGGGCCGATGCGACAATCCTGCCATGTTAGTCGAGAAGAACGTCCCGCTCCAACCCTACAACACCTTTCACATCGTGGCCAAGGCGTTTTCGCTGGTTCGCGTGACCGACGTCACGGATTTGCTCGACGTG
>JANOUM010000049.1:0-2438 GCA_031416855.1 Rhodoferax sp.
GATGCGGAAATCCTTGATCTGCTCGACGCGGGCCAGCCGGGTGTTGACCCGTTCGAGTTCGGCCCGGATCAGCGCCACGACCTCCGCGGCGCGGGTCATGCTGGCGAAGTCGGTGTAGGGCACCTGGCGGTCCTGTGCGAATTTGGCCACGTTGTCCTGGTCGATCATGATCAGGCAGGTCAGGTAGTTGCGGCCCTCGCCGATGACCACCGCGTCGGACACATAGGGGCTGAACTTGAGGTGGTTCTCGATGTTGCTCGGCGTGATGTTCTTGCCGCCCGAGGTGATGATGATGTCCTTCAGCCGGTCCTTGATGGCCAGGTAGCCATCGGCGTCGATCTCGCCGCAGTCGCCGGTGTGCAGCCAGCCGTCGGAGTCGATCGTCTCGTGGGTCTTCCCGGGCAGCTTCCAGTAACCGGCGAACACGTTGGGGCCTCGCACCAGTACCTCGTTGTCGGGGCCGAGCCGGATCTCGGTGCCCTGGGCGCACACGCCGGCGGTGCCGATCTTGATGCGTCCGGGCGGCATCGAGGTGCAAAAACCGCAGGTCTCGGTCATGCCGAAGGCTTCCAGCAGATCGATGCCAGCCGCCATGTACCAGCGCAGCAGGTCGGGCGGCACCGGCGCGGCGCCGGTCATGGCGGTCTTGATGTTTTGCAGGCCGAGGAAGCTGCGCAGGTTGGACAGCACGAGTTTCTGCATCCAGGCATAACGCATGGCGCGCCAGCCCGTGACGGGTGTTCCATCCAGCCGCGCCTGCGCCAGGGCCGCACCTTCGGTCAGGACCTGGGCGTAGACACGGCGCGCCGCGGGTATGGCGTCCTGCATGTACAGCGTGACCTGCGAATACAGCTTTTCCCAGAAGCGGGGAGGGCCGAAGATCAGGTGCGGCGCCACTTCGCGCACGTCGTTGAACACAGTGCCCGCGTTCTCGGGGAAGTGCACGATCTGTCCCTGCGCCAGCGGGTTGAAGACCGTGCTCATGCGCTCGGCGATGTGGCACAGCGGCAGGAAGGACAGCGTGCGGTCGAGCGGCTGCAAGTCGAGGTACTGGCTCACGCTGCCGATCTGGAACACCAGGTTGCGGTTCGACACCATGGCACCCTTGGGCGCGCCGGTGGTGCCCGAGGTATAGACCAGAAAGGCGATGTCGTCCGGTGCACTGGCGTCAATGCCCTGCTCGAAACGCTCGGGCTGCTGGCGCGCCAGCGCCTCGCCCTGTTCGACGAACTCATCGAAGGTACTCACCATCGGGTCGGCCAGGCCGCGCAGGCCCTTGAGGTTGGTGATGACGATGTGCTGCAGCGCAGGGCAGTTGCCCCGCACGGCCACCGCCTTGTCGTATTGCTCCTGGTTCTCGACAAACAGCACCCGCACACTGGCGTCATTCAGGATGAACTGCACCTGTTCGGGCGAGGAGGTCGGGTAGACACCGATGCTCAGGATGCCCATGCATTGCGCACCCATGTCGACATACAGCCATGCTGGGCGGTTCTCCGACAGGATCGCGATCGCCGCGCCACGCTGCAATCCCAGGGCTGCCAGCGCCAACCCCACGGCACGGGCCCGAGCAAAGTACTGGGCCCAGGTGGTGGACACCCAGATTCCCTTTTGCTTGTGGCGCAGCGCCGGACGGCCAGCCCACTCGACGCAACGCGCACGGAACAGGTTCTGCGGCGTCGCCTGGCCAAAGGCCCGCAGTGATGAAGATGCAGCGGAGCCCATCGCGGCTACCTCCAGGTCTTGCGCCGTTTCCAGCGCTGTTTCTGGCCGTCGCCTCGCTCGCCATGGCCGGCGCCACCGAGGTAGAACTCCTTGACGTCATCCTTGGCCATGAGCTCGGTGCAGGTGCCGGCAGCCACCACGCGGCCGAGCTCCATGATGTAGCCGTCGTCGGCCGTGGCCAGCGCTATGGCGGCGTTCTGCTCCACCACCAGGATCGAGGTGCGCAGCTCGGTGTTGATGCGCCGCACGATGGCAAATATTTCGCGCGTCAGCAGGGGCGACAGGCCCAGCGACGGTTCGTCGAGCAGCAGCACGGTGGGGCGTGCCATGAGCCCGCGGCCGATGGCCAGCATCTGCTGCTCGCCGCCGGAGAGCAGGCCACCGTGCTGGTCCTGCCGCTCCAGCAGACGCGGGAACCATCCGAACACCCGCTCCATGTCGGCACCGATCCCGTCGCGGCTGGAGCGCGCGAAAGTGCCCATCAGCAGGTTCTCGCGCACCGACAGGAACGGGAACACCTGGCGACCCTCGGGCACCAGCACCACGCCGCTACGCGCCACGCGGTCGGGGTCCTGCCCGTGGATCGGCTGGCCCTGGAACTCGACGCTGCCCTTGAACGGGTCGATCACGCCGGCAATCGTGTTGAGCAGTGTGGTCTTGCCAGCGCCATTGGCACCGAGCACGGCAACGATGTGCCCGGCGTGCAGATCGAG
>JANOUM010000050.1:0-5054 GCA_031416855.1 Rhodoferax sp.
GGTGTGGATCAGCGCATTGAGCATGGCCACATCGGTGTCGGCCTTGAACTGCAGCGTGCGCCAGGCGTGGCGTCCGATGTCGGTCACGCGCGGGTCGGCCAGCACGATCTTGGCGCCGCGTTTGGCGGCGTTCTTGATCCAGGTGGCGGCCACCGGATGATTCGAGGTCGGGTTCGACCCGATCACCAGGATCAGGCCGGCGTGTTCCACGTCGTTGACCTGGTTGCTGACGGCGCCCGAGCCCACACCTTCGAGCAGCGCGGCCACACTGGAGGCGTGGCACAGGCGCGTGCAGTGGTCCACGTTGTTGGAACCAAAACCGGTGCGCACCAGTTTCTGAAACAGGTAGGCCTCTTCGTTGCTGCCCTTGGCCGAGCCGAAACCGGCCAGCGACTTCTTGCCATGGGTGTCGCGCAAGGCCTTCAGCGAACCCGCGGCCAGGGCCAGCGCCTCGTCCCACGACGCCTCGCGGAAGGTGGATTGCCAGTCGCCCGGTCGCGGCGCCAGCGCCGGGTCCTTGAGCACGCCCGCCTTGCGGATCAGAGGACGGGTCAGGCGCTGCTCATGGTGCGCATAGTCGAAACCGAAACGGCCCTTGACACACAGGCGGCTGGCGTTGGCCGGGCCATCGCGCCCGTCGACGCTCACGATGCGGTTGTCGCGCACGTTGTAGGTCAGCAGGCAACCCACGCCGCAGAACGGGCACACCGAGTCGACCTTTTTGTCCACCACCTGGGAGCCGACCTGCGTCTTGGGCATCAAGGCGCCCGTGGGGCAGGCCTGCACGCATTCGCCACAGCCCACGCAGCTGCTCTCGCCCATCGCATCGCCCAGGTCGAACACGATCTCGCTGTGCGAACCGCGCCGGGCGAAGCCGATCACGTCGTTGACCTGCTCCTCACGGCACGCGCGCACGCAGCGGTTGCACTGGATGCAGGCATCCAGGTTGACAGCCATCGCCGCATGCGAGAGATCAGGCGCCGGTTGGGTACGGCGCAAGGCGCGCAGCGCGGGGCGCACCGTCACGTCCATGTGCGCCGCCCAGTGGCTCAATTCGCCGTGTTGCCCCACCGCGCCGGACGCATCGGCCGGTGCACCGTCGGTCCACTTGTAGCCGACGTCGGGCATGTCGGACAGCAGCATCTCCAACACCATGGCCTGACTCTTGACGGCGCGCGGGCTGCTGGCCTGCACCTCCATGCCGGCACTGACGCTGCGGCAGCAACTCGGTGCCAGAGTGCGCTCGCCCTTGATCTCGACCACACAGGCGCGGCAGTTGCCATCGGCCCGGTACCCTTCTTTGTAACAAAGATGCGGGATCTCGACCCCGTGCCGTCTGGCGGCATTCAGGATCGTTTCGCCTTCGAATGCATGGACCGTCTGCTGGTCGAGCGTGAAGGCCACGGTGGCGGGCGCGACATGCGCCAACTGGGCAGGGGCGTTCATTCAGGCGATCTCCTGCGGAAAATACTTCTGCACACAGCGCACCGGGTTCGGTGCCGCCTGACCCAGGCCGCAGATCGACGCATCGGTCATCACCAGGTTGAGGTCCTCCAGCGTGTCGATGTCCCACCGCGGCGCTTCCATGAGGCGGGCCGCCTTGTCGGTGCCGACACGGCAGGGGGTGCACTGGCCACAACTCTCATGGGCAAAAAACCGCATCATGTTGAGGGCCGCATCGCGGGCCCGGTCGTGCTGACCGAGCACGATCACCGCCGCAGAGCCGATGAAACCACCGTGCGCCTGCAGGGTGTCGAAATCCAGCGGAAGGTTCGCGTGGCTGGCCGGGAAGATGCCTCCGGACGCCCCCCCCGGCAGGTAGGCGTACAAGGTGTGGCCGTCCGCCATACCGCCGCAGTATTCGTCAACCAGTTCCTGCAGCGTGATGCCTGCGGGCGCCAGCTTGACGCCGGGCAGCCGTACCCGGCCGCTGACGCTGAAGGAGCGCAGGCCGGTGCGCCCATTGCGGCCAAATCCGCTGAACCAGTGCGCGCCCTTCTCGACGATATCGCGCACCCAGTAAAGCGTCTCGAAATTGTGCTCCAGGGTGGGCCGGCCGAACAGCCCCACCTGGGCGATGTACGGCGGACGCATGCGTGGCTCGCCACGCTTGCCCTCGATGCTCTCGATCATGGCCGACTCTTCACCACAGATGTAGGCGCCCGCGCCGCGGCGCAGTTCGATCAGCGGCAAAACACAGGGCGGGTCGGCCTGCAACCGGGCCAACTCGGTTTCGAGGATCTCGCGGCAGCCGTGGTACTCGTCACGCAGGTAGATGTAGCAGGCGTCGATGCCCACCACCTGCGCTGCCACCAGCAGGCCTTCCAGAAATCGGTGCGGATCACGCTCCAGCCAGGTGCGGTCTTTGAAGGTGCCGGGCTCGCCCTCGTCGATGTTGACGGCCATCACCCGGGGTGCCGGCTGCTCGCGCACGATGCGCCACTTTCGCCCGGCCGGAAAACCCGCGCCGCCCAGGCCGCGCAGGCCCGAATCCTCCATCTGCTTGAGAATGCGCTCCGGCGCGTCGGCTCCGCTCGCCAGCGCAGCGGCCAGCACATATCCACCCTGTGCGCGGTAGGCCGCATAACCCGGGTAGGCGGGCGCGACCTGCACCGCAGCTGGCGCCGGCGACAGACTCCTGCAGGCCCAGTCGGCCGCCGCGAAGACGCCATCCACTGCCGCTGACGGATGACGCAGGTCGTTTGCATCGACCGCCGCCTTGACCGTCTGCAGTGTCGCCATCGGCACCGGGTGCTGGTGCACCACGACGGCCGGCGCCTGTTCGCAGCGTCCGAGGCAGGGCGCCGGAACCACCCGCACATCGGCGCGGCCCAACAGGGCGGGCAGGCGAGCAAGCAGTTCCTGCGCGCCGGCCAGTTCGCAACTCAGGCCGTCACACACCCGCACGGTCAGCCCGGGTGCCTCCCCGTCGCCGCGCACCACCTCAAAGTGGTGATAGAAGCTGGCCACCTCGTAAACCTCGGCCATCGGGATGTTCATCTCGCGCGCCAGAGCCACCAGATGGCGATCGAACAGGCAGCGCCAGGCGTCGTTGAGCTTGTGCAGGTGCTCGATCAGCAGGTCGCGCCGATGACCACCCGGTGCCGGCGGGCCGATCAGGGCACGCACCTCGTCCAGCGACAGGTCATCGGCCTGTCGGCCCTTCAATTGGCTCTTGCGGCGGATTCGGTTTCGCAGGTCGTCGGGCGTGATCGACGCAACGACGTGCGCGTCGCGGGATGGTCCGGATGCATTCATGGTTGGCTGAGTATTGCAGGCCGGTTGCGCCAGCGTCCAATTGAATCCGGACACCGGGCGATTCAAGACCTGAATTGCCAGATGCCGGAAGGCCCGGCTACATCAACGCACCGCTGTTGGTGGCGACATGGGCCAACCAGCCGGGCTCGCGTGCCAGGGCCAGCGCAGCCTCCTGGGTGCGCGACGCACGGTCACCCGGCGGGATCATGAAACCGACCGGCGTCAGTACCTCCGGGTGGGCCAGCGGCGCGGCCTCCAGCTCGCGGTAGCCGCGCACCGCGCCCACCAGCGCGCCCGGCAACACGCTGCACACGTCCCCGGCCACCACGCTGAGTGCCAGGGTCAGGATCGAGTTGGTCTCGATCACCGGGCGCACCGCGGTGCCGGCCGCCATAAAGGCGGCGTCGACCAGCGTCCGGTTGTGCATGTCCGGCGTGAGCAGGCACAGGGGAAGCTGTGCCGCCTCGGCCCAGCCGACACGCGGCCCGAACTGAAGTTGCCCGGTATCCGGCCCGGTACGCCGGCGCACCAGGAAATAGTGCTCCGTGTATTGGGGCACGATGCCCAGACGCAAGCCCAACTGCCGCAGCCGATCGGTATACCCCAGCCCCAGATCGAGCGACAGGCCCTCCAGCCCGGTTTCGATCTCGGGTGAACTCAGCGACAGCACCACCGGCGCAATGCCAGGATAACGCGCCTGCAGGCGGGCCGCGAACCGCGCCGCGATCGGCACTGCGGTCGGCACCACGCCGATGCGCAGGCTGCCCTGGGGTTTTCCGATGCTGCTCTGTAGGTCCTGCTGGAGCACCTCGCGTTCATGCAACATCCGCCGGGCGCTGGCCAGCACGCGCTGGCCCTCCGGGGTGAAGCCGACAAAACTGCGCCCGCGGGTGACGATGGCGCAACCGAACTCCTGCTCGATGGCGCGCAGCGCATTCGACAGGGCTGGCTGTGTGATGTGGCAGGCCTGCGCCGCGCGCCCGAAATGCTTGTGCTCGTCCAGAGCCACCAGGTACTTCAGCGATCCAAGCAGGTTCACGGCGGTACGGGCCAGGCGCCGGCGATCAGGTTTCCTTGGATATCTTGATCGACGGGAATTTGGACGAGAAATCCCGGTTCTTGGCGGCGATCGACAGCGCCACCTGGCGCGCCACGGCCTTGTAGATGCCGGCCACCTCGCCGTCCGGGTCGGACACCACGGTGGGTTCGCCGCTGTCGGCCTGCACCCGAATCTGCATGCTCAGCGGCAGGGCCCCGAGGTAGTCCATGCCGTACTCCGCCGCCATGGACTTGCCACCGTCGGCGCCGAAGATGTGCTCGACATGCCCGCACTGGGTGCACACGTGCACCGCCATGTTCTCGACGATGCCCAGGATCGGCACCCCGACCTTCTGGAACATCTTGATGCCCTTCTTGGCATCGAGCAGCGCGATGTCCTGCGGCGTCGTGACGATCACCGCGCCGGTCATCGGCACGCGCTGGCTCAGCGTGAGCTGAATGTCGCCGGTGCCTGGCGGCATGTCGACGATCAGGTAGTCCAGGTCCTGCCAGTTGGTCTGGCGCAGCAACTGCTCCAGCGCCTGCGTGGCCATCGGGCCGCGCCAGATCATGGCTTCGTCCTGGGCCACCAGGAAACCGATCGACATCACCTGCACGCCGTAGTTCTCCATCGGCTCCATGGTTTTGCCGTCGGCGCTCTCGGGTTTGCCGGTGATGCCCATCATCATCGGGATGCTCGGGCCGTAGATGTCGGCGTCCAGCACACCCACGCGGGCGCCCTCGGCCGCCAGCGCCAG
>JANOUM010000051.1:0-4011 GCA_031416855.1 Rhodoferax sp.
GGCCCTCCCCTGCTGATGGTGCAGGATCTGGAGTTTGGCGGCCCCGGCCTGCCGCTGGCCGACATCCTGCTGCTGCGCCATCACCTCCCCGCGTTCCGTGGCCTGAAGATCGAAACCGCTCTGCCCGGGCCCAAGTACAGCGCCGTGCTGGCGGCCACCGGCGCGACGCTGCACGTCAGCGGCGGCTGGGCCGCCGCACAGATGATGGAAGCCCTGCACCGTGGTGTGCATGCCTTCATCCCGACGGCGATGGACGCGATCTATGTCGAGATCTTTCGCCGGTTTGCGGCCGGTGAGCTGGCTGGCGCACGCGAGCTGCATGCCCGCCTGACACCGGTGCTGGCTTTTTCGAACCAGCACCTGGATGTGAGCATCCGATTCTTCAAGCACCTGCGCATGCGGGAAGGGCTGTTCCGGACAGCCGTGTGCCGGCCGGGCGTGGCTGAGCTCGATGCCCACCAGACGCGTGAGCTCGAAGTCAACATCGAGCGGGCGCTGGCCCTGCAACAGCTGTTGGCGCACTGACACGGCGGGCTGTGCATCGAAGCAGCGGATGTCCCCGGGACATGACGCAGGTCAACTCAACACATTGGGCACACTGCCGGGATTGCTGGAGCCCGCTGCGCGCGAGCGCAAGATCGCCCACGACACTCTGCAGTGGTTCCAGGCAGCGGTGTTCGACCACCATGCCGATGAGGAGAAGGAGCTGTTTCCATCCGTGCTGGCTCGCGCCCTCGAGGGGCGGGAACGCAGGGCCATGCAGCAGCTGGTGGAGCAGCTCACAGCCGAGCACCGTTCCATCGAGGCGCAGTGGGCACGGCTACAGCCGGCCATCACCGAGCTGGCCAGGGGGCCGAACTGGGTATCGGGGATGTAGAGGACCTGATACGCCGGTACACGGCACATGCCCGGTTCGAAGAACAGCAGTTGCTGCCGCGTGCCGCGGTCATCCTGGGCCGGGGCAGCGCGGCGCTGGCGGCGCTGGGCCTGGCGCTGCACATGCGCCATGTGGTGCGCGAGGTGCGCCGGCACGGCCAGCGCGGGTCGTGAATTGTCCGCCGCCGCGCCGGCGCCAACCCGCATGCGGCAGCGGGGCCGTTTCCTGACCTGCCGGGTGGTGGTCATTGATGCCCAGGCGAAGCACATGGTGGGCCCTGCCGTGCACCAAACACCCGGTCACTGAAGTCCAGCAGCGTCGACCAGTCTGCCGGTGCATGGTCGTGACCGCCAGCACGGTTGCGGATCGCGATGCGTTCACCGGCCCCCAGCAGTTCGTACACCGCATACGCCGCGCGATGGGTGTGCCAGCTGCCGGCCGGGTTGGCCCAATGGTCGTCCAGTGCTTCGGTGGTCAGCAAGGCCCGTGGTGCCACCAGCGCCTTCAGGAAATGAAGATCGAAGGGCAGCGCGTGCTCCCGACCGGCATAGGCGGCAAGGTCCGGGCCAAACCAGTGCGGGAACTCCTGCGTGACAGCGGCCAGTGTTTCAGCACCCGGGCCCAGCAGCCGGAAGCACCCGGCACCACCGGCCCCGGAGTTGTTGGCGCTGGTCAGGGCGATGCGTTCGTCGGTGGCACCGGCCAGCAGGGCCGCCTTGCCGCCCCGGGAATGTCCGACCACGGCGATCCGCGCCGGGTCGACCAGATCGATCTGCAAGAGGGCGTCCACCGCGCGGTGATAACCCCAGGCCCAGGCGGCCAGCGCCCCTACGGTCCGGTGGGCGCCAGGCATGTCGGGCGCGATTTCGACCCGGTTGAATTGCGCGAACGCGTAACCGCGGCGCAACAGCGCTGCGATGACGTCGTCGGTGGCGTACTGCCAGCACGCATCCCCGTTGAGGACCACCGCGTGCCGGCCGGTGCCCGCAGGAGCGAATACCCGCAACACGAAGGCATGGGCGCCATCGGCCCGCACGCGGCATGTCCACAACCGGGCGCCGCCCAGTCGGCGTACCGCAGCGGTGTGCAGCACCTCGCAGCTGGTGCGAGCTGGCGTCACGGGCCATCTGCCGTAGGCCAGCGGGATGGTCAGCTGGTGGATTTCATGTCGTCGCGCGGCCCATTGTGACGGCTGTGTGACCGGGGTGCCGTCCAGGGCAACGAGCAGGTTCGGGAGCGTGATGTCGGGTTGTGTCATGCCTGCGCCGCGCCGGTCATTTACCTGTATTGATCGGTACAAACCATAGGAGGGAAAGCGCCGATTTGCACTAGGATGGCGATCGAATCATCACCCCATTTGAAGGATCTGACCATGGTAACTCGTGTTTATGGCGCCGCTCTGTCCGCCATTGCAACGGCCATTCTTGCCTCACCTCTTGCCGCGCGTGCCGCCGACATCCGAGTCATGTGTTACCAGGATGGCATCGAGTGCACCGTCACCGCCGACCTGGCCAAGAAATTCGAAGCGGCCAACCCCGGCACCAAGGTGATCCTGGACGTGGTCCCCTACAAGACCATCCTCGAGCAGCTGCCGGTGC
This sequence comes from Rhodoferax sp., assembly GCA_031416855.1. GTDB lineage: Bacteria > Pseudomonadota > Gammaproteobacteria > Burkholderiales > Burkholderiaceae_C > CAISIP01. Next base: position 2,476 of record JANOUM010000051.1, read on the forward strand.
AGCTGGCTGCCGGCCAGGGCCCGGACATCGCCCGGGTGACCGACCTCGGCGGCCTGTCCAAGTATTACCTCGACATCGGCGCCCATGTGAAGGACCGAGCCTACTGGGAGGCCAACTTTGGCAGCACGCTGCCCTGGCTGCGGCCCAGCGCCGCCGATAAGGGCCTCTACGGCTTCATGTCGCAGCTGACGATGACCGGTCCCTATGTCAACAAGACCCTGTTCGACCAGGCCAAGGTGCCGATGCCCGGCGCCAAGGCCACCTGGGACGAATGGGTCGAGGCGGCGCGCAAGGTGTCCAAGGCAACACAGACGCCGGCGGCTCTGGCCTGGGACCGATCCGGTCACCGCTTCGCCGGCCCGGCGATCAGTTACGGCGCCAAGCTGTTCGACGCCAAGGGCGAGCTGGTACTGGATGACGGCTACAAGACCGCGGTGACCAAGTTCGTCGGCTGGCACAAGGACGGCGCGATGCTCAAAGAGGTCTGGGGCGGCTCCGGCGGCTCCACCTATGCCGATTCGATCAATGAGTTCAAGAACGGTCGCGTGGCCATGGTGTTGTCGGGTTCCTGGCAGATCAACCGCCTGCAGAAAGACATCGGCAACGCGTTCGACTGGGTCGCCGTGCCCAACCCCTGCGGCCCGGCGGCCTGCACCGGCATTCCCGGTGGCGCGGCCTGGGTCGCCCTGAAGACCAGCAAGTCTCCGAAGGAAGTGGGGATGTTTCTGGATTTCCTGGCCCAGGAAGCCAACTACGCCGAGTTTACGGCCAAGACCGAGAACATCCCCGCACATGCCGGGCTGGCCAAGAAGGGCGTCAACTACAGCACGGCCACACCCGCGGCGCGCGCCGCCTTGAGCACCTTCAGCGGCGGCGTGGCCAACCTCGCACCGACGGCCTACCAGTTCCAGGGCTACCGGTTCAACCGTGCCATCATGCTGCCCACGGTCGCCCGCGTGACGCAGGCCATCGTGGGCGAGATGAGCACCGACGAAGCCATGACCAAGATCGCCACCGATATGGCTGACGCCGTGAAGCAGGCGCAGAAGTAGCGCAACAGGGGCTCCATTGCAGCTCCTGACGCGTTTCCTCGGGTTGTTCTTCAACCTGTTCGAGCCGCTGTTCCGGCTGGGGCAGCGCTGGCTGGGCGTGTCGCGCATCGGCTGGTTGTTCGTGGCGCCGAACCTGGTCGTGTTCGGCCTGTTCACCTTTCTGCCGATCGTCATCAACTTCATTTACGCCGCCACCGGCGGTGTGAAGCTGATGCCGCTGGAGCGGCCCTTCACCGGTGTCGAGAACTTCGGCATTTTGTTCGAATGCCGTGACTATTTCGACATCCAGACCTGCCGCAAGGACGTGTTCTGGCGCGCCATCTTCAACACCGTCAAGTTCAGTCTGATCCAGGTGGTGCTGATGGTGCTGCTCTCGCTGGTGACCGCGCTGGTGCTCAACCGCAAGATCATCGGGCGCGGCTTCTGGCGCGGCGTGTTTTTCTACCCGGTGTTGCTCTCGCCGGTGGTGGTGGCGCTGATCTGG
>JANOUM010000052.1:0-3827 GCA_031416855.1 Rhodoferax sp.
CAGCGCGCGCGCATTGCCGGGGTTGGTCTCCAGGTGCAGCACGCGGTTGGCATGCGCATACAGCACCGGGTCGGCCTTGACCTGCTCGTAGCTCGGCAGCCGAATCACGCTGCGCTCACGCGGGGGCACCCGGAGTTTGCCTTTCAGGGCCGGATTGGGTACGAAACTGATCGTCTGGATGGCCGGGTTGGCTTCGGGAGCGGCACCGCTGCCGGAGGCGTCCTTGCTGCAGCTCACGCCCTGGCCCGCAGCCTGCTCGCTGGTCGTCAGGTAGGGGTTGACATGGCTTTCCAGGCGGCCCGGCGCATCGACATCGGTCGAGTCGATCTCGAACCAGCCGCGGCCGGTAGGGTCGGCGGGCCGGCGCACAAAGGCGGTGCCGCGCACATCGGTGATCGACTGCACCGGTTCGCGCGCGGCGATGCGGTGCGCCACCTCGACCAGCGCGCGTTCGGCATTGCCGTACAGCAGCAGGTCGCACTTGGCGTCGACCACGATCGAGCGGCGCACCTTGTCGCTCCAGTAGTCGTAGTGGGCGATGCGGCGCAGGCTGCCTTCGATGCCGCCCAGGATGATGGGCACGTCCTTGTAGGCCTCGCGGCAGCGCTGGCTGTAGACGATGGCGGCGCGGTCGGGGCGTTTGCCACCAACGTCGCCGGGCGTGTAGGCGTCGTCGCTGCGGATCTTGCGGTCCGCGGTGTAGCGGTTGATCATGGAATCCATGTTGCCCGCCGTCACACCCCAGAACAGGTTGGGCTTGCCGAGCGCGCGAAACGGCTCGGCGCCCATCCAGTCGGGCTGGGCGATGATGCCGACCCGAAAGCCCTGCGCCTCCAGTGTGCGGCCGATGACGGCCATGCCGAAGCTGGGGTGATCCACATACGCATCACCGGTGACCAGGATGATGTCGCAGCTGTCCCACCCAAGCCGGTCCATCTCGGGCCGGCTCATTGGCAGAAACGCGGCGTTGCCGAAACGGGATGCCCAGTACTTGCGGTAGCTGGTGATCGGCTTGGCTGCCCGTGCGAAGAAGGAGACGTCGACAGGGTCGTTCATCCGGGGATTTTATCGGCCAGGGTGATCGGCGACGCAGCCGTCCTGGCAAGGCCCTATTATTGGTTCCCCCACCCAACCAGCGCCGGCACATCGTCCGGCCCATCTCGAGGACGCATCCATGAAGAAACTGCTTGCTGCACTTGCCCTCAGCTCCTTCGCCATCACCGCGATGGCCCAGGCCAAGGAACTCAAGGTCGCCATCGACCCCACCTACGAACCCTTCACCTTCAAGACCGCCGACGGCAAGCCGACCGGCTTCGACGTGGACATCGCCAATGCCGTGTGCGAACACATCAAGCGCAAATGCGTCTTCGTCGAACAGGTCTGGGACAGCATGATCCCGGGCCTGCAGGCCAAGAAATACGACACCATCATCAGCTCGATGTCGATCACCGAAGACCGCCTCAAGGTGGTGGACTTCACCGACAAGTACTACAACACCCCCAGCAAGATCGTCGTCAAGAAGGACGTCAAGTTCACTGACGTGGCCTCGCTCAAGGGCAAGAAGATAGGCGTTCTCAAGGGCAGCACGCAGGAAAAATACGCCAATGGCGAACTCAAGACGGTCGGCGTGACCGTCACACCGTACGAAGCGCAGGACCAGGTCTACCTGGACATCAAGTCCGGCCGCATTGACGGCACCGTGGCCGACGTGCTGGAAGTCACCGGCGGGTTCCTGAGAAAACCCGAAGGCAAGGACTACGTCCTGGTCGGGCCAGAGCTGTTCATCCCCAAGTACTTCGGCACCGGCGCCGGTTTCGCGCTGCGCAAGGGTGACACCGCCCTGAAGACCGAACTCAACGGCGCCATCAAGGCGATCCGCGCCAACGGCACCTACAAGAAAATCAACGACAAGTACTTCAAGATGGACGTGTACGGCAAGTAGGTTCGTCTGTCCGCAATCCGGAGTTCCCATGGGGAACCCATCGGCGACAGGGCGAGGCTGCGGCATCGCGTCGGCAATGTCCGCCTTCGGTCCATTGCGGACGTTATCGGTCTTTCCCGAAAACAGGACAGCCTGGAATACCGCTGCTTGGTTTGGGACCAGGCCGACGGCGCATTCGGCTCCGCGGCTGTCCTCCGCCCTGCGGGCTCCCCCTTTATGCCGCTGCGCCGAACGCACCGCCGACCTGATCCTGCGACTTGGTTGGACTGCGGGAGCCCGGAACACCGAATACCGAATGCCCAGCGTCGCGGCAGGCGCAGCCCGGCGGGGGCGATTTCTGGGGCGCCGAGAAGCGGACCGCAGGGGTCGGTGCGCGCAGCGCACTTCGTTGTCATTCTGGCCGCGACTGTCCGAACGCAGCGCCCGCAGGGCGCGCAGTGAGTTCTGCGGCCCGACCGATGCGGGACAACGAACGTTGCGGCGAGGCTCACAATTGCGCGAAGCGCTTGTGATGTCGGAGCCAACACCACAGGGTAGTCGGCGCGTTCAGCGCTCGCCCGCTCCAGCATGAGCCCCCGCCGGGCTGCGCCTGCCGTGACGCGCGCCACCGCCAACGCCAACGCAGACCGGGCACCGAATGACCGCTTCGGGCCAAAACCGGTCACCAGAAAAAAGCCCGAACCGTTCCAGCGGGCCATCAGGCCATGCTCGGCTGGCGACTGACCAGGCACGCACTTGACCGGTTATTACGCCTCCATTCTCTACGGCGCCCTGCTCACGATCGGAGTGTCGCTGGCGGCGCTGGCCGTGTCGGTGTTGCTGGGCTTGCTGGGCGCGGGGGCCAAGTTGTCAGGCAAGGGTCTTCTCGTCGGGATCGCAACGCTGTACACCACCATCATCCGGGGCATCCCCGAACTGGTGCTGATGCTGCTGGTGTTCTACGGCGGCAGCATCGGCATCAACACGCTGCTGGAACTGTCGGGCACAGGCGCCACGCTCGAGATCAACCCGTTCACGGCCGGCGTGCTCACGCTCGGATTCATCTATGGCGCCTACATGACAGAGACCTTCCGCGGCGCGATCCTGTCGATCCCGCGTGGCCAGTTCGAGGCGGCAGCGGCCTTCGGCATGGGCCCGGTACAGATCTTCCTGCGCATCACGGCGCCGCAGATGGTGCGGTATGCCCTGCCCGGGTTCACCAACAACTGGCTGGTGCTGATCAAGGCCACCGCGCTGGTGAGCCTGATCGGCCTGCAGGAGATGACCTACCTGGCCAAGCAGGCCAGTGCCGCCACCCGCTCGCCGTTCGCCTTCTTCCTGTTCACGGCGGCGCTGTTCCTGCTCTACACCTGGGCCTCGCTGGTCCTCCTGCGCAAGCTCCATGCCCGCTACAGCCTGGGCACGAAACGGGGCGAACTGTGAACTGGGAAGTCATCTTCCGCGAGGAACGCCTGGCGATGTACGGCGAGGGAATTGTCACCACGCTGTGGCTGCTGCTGTCCTCGCTGGCCGTGGGTGGCGTGATGGCGCTGCTGTTCGCGCTGGCACTGACCGGGCCCTGGCGCTGGCTGCAGCACGTCGTGGGGGCGTACACCTTTGTCATCCGCGGCACGCCGCTGCTGATCCAGGTCTACATGATCTATTACGGACTGGGCCAGCTCGAATGGATCCAGACGCGCTGGGACAGCACCTGGCCCTGGACACACTTCAAGGAGCCGTTCTTCTGCGCCTTGCTCGCGTTCAGCCTGAACACTGCTGGCTACACTGCCGAGATGCTGGCCGGCGCCATCCGCGAAACTGCCGCCGGCGAGGTCGAGTCGGCCCAGGCCTTCGGCATGAGCCGCTTCCAGGTGATGCTGCGCATCGTGCTGCCCAGCGCCATGCG